>JAUWPX010000137.1 GCA_030611395.1 Bacteroidota bacterium
TTATTTTATTTTCTGATTCAGCAACAAAATAGATCCCTTTCTCAGGACTATTTAATACCGCATTTACACCTTTGTTTACAATATCCCGGTCAAGATCAATCTTCTCGGTTTCCTTTGCCATCCTTACCTGGAAATTAGCGATAATATTTTTGTCGCTGTTTTGGGATTTTCTTACAATTATCATTATTGCATATTCAAAGTTCAACCCACTCCGGGTTGCATATTTATTTTAACACACTTTCTCGTCTTCTCACTTTCTCCTCTTCACTCTTTGCTCTCTGCTCTCCGCCCTCAGCTCCTTAAAGTGCCTGGTACTCATCCCAGCTTTTAATTTTCATATCTGACATCTCCAGCTTGCAAAATGCCAGGATAAAAGCACTGGCAAGGCGTGCGTTGGTAATGAGCGGGACATTAAAATCCACCGCGTTTCGTCTGATACTGTAATCGTTTTCAAGTTCGCTTTTTGAAAGATCCTTGGGGATATTGATCACAAGATCTACTTCTTTATTACGTATCAGGTCAATTGTGTTAGGAGTTTCCTTTTCGTCCGGCCAGTATGCAACTTCTGCTTCTATCTCATTGTTTTCAAGGAATTTCTGAGTGCCTCGTGTGGCGTATAATTTATATCCTTTGTTATTCAGTTCCCTGGCGCTTGCTATTAACTCTACCTTCGAACGTGGTGGTCCGGTTGATAGAAGGATTGCTTTTTGGGGTATGGAATAGCCTACCGATAGCATGGATTTCATGATGCCCTCATAAAAATCTTCACCTATACATCCTACCTCTCCGGTTGACGACATATCAACACCAAGTATAGGGTCGGCTTTCAGGAGGCGGGAGAATGAAAATTGTGGTGCTTTAATGCCTACATAATCCAGGTCGAAAATGGACTTATGCGG
The DNA here is from genome assembly GCA_030611395.1 of Bacteroidota bacterium. Taxonomy (GTDB): domain Bacteria; phylum Bacteroidota; class Bacteroidia; order Bacteroidales; family VadinHA17; genus JADFUQ01. Next base: position 900 of record JAUWPX010000137.1, read on the forward strand.
TTTTTCCACTTTTTCTCCGAGCATAACACGTGTAGCCATTTCAATAAGATTGGTTTTCAGCACCTTTGATACAAAAGGCATACTTCGGCTGGCTCTGAGGTTACATTCAATCACCTTTATATCATTGTCTTTGGCAAGAAACTGAATATTAAACGGACCGGAAATATCGAGCTCTTTTGCTATCTGGCGGGTGATGCGTTTAATGCGCTTTATCGTTTCAAAATATATTTTTTGAGGTGGAAAGATCATGGTTGCATCACCCGAGTGGACACCGGCAAACTCAACATGCTCAGAGATAGCATACGCGATAATCTCTCCGGATCCCGCAACTGCATCAATTTCAATCTCCTTGGCATTTTGAATAAATTCTGATACTACTACCGGGTATTGTTTAGATACATTAACTGCCATTTCCAGAAAATGTCCGAGTTCATCTTTGTTTGATACCACATTCATTGCCGCACCGGACAAAACATAGGATGGTCTTACCAGTACAGGAAACCCGATCTTTTCAACAAAGCCATGAATATCACCGGTACTGGTAAGCTCTTTCCAGCGTGGCTGGTCAACCCCGATATTGTCAAGCATAGAGGAAAATTTATGCCTGTTCTCAGCCCGGTCAATTGAGAGCGGAGAGGTACCCAGTATCTTTACGTTTTGCTCGTACAGCCGGATAGCCAAATTATTCGGTATTTGTCCACCGGTGGAAACAATTACACCTTCAGGTGTTTCCAACTCGATTATATCCAGTACTCTTTCAAGGGAAAGTTCATCAAAATACAGTCTGTCGCAGATATCGTAATCAGTACTTACTGTTTCAGGGTTGTAATTTATCATTACCGACTGGTAGCGGCTTTGTTTAATGGTGTCAAGGGCATTTACTCCGCACCAGTCAAATTCAACACTGCTGCCGATACGGTATGCACCTGATCCCAGAACTATAACCGACTTCTTTAATATTGAATAATCAATATCATGTTCTTTTCCACTGTAAGTGAGATACAGGTAATTTGTCTGTGCGGGATATTCGGCTGCCAGGGTATCAATTTGTTTTACAGCCGGTACTATTCCCTGCGATTTCCTGTATTCCCTGACGGTAATCATACTGTTTGCTATTTCATTATCTTTCGATTTAATAACAAATCTTGCAAGCTGGAAATCTGAGAATCCCAGGATCTTTGCTTCCCTGAGAGTATCAACCGGCAACTTGTCGATCTGATTGTAATTTGTAAGCTCCTCTTTAAGGTCAATAATGTTTTTGAGTTTGAAGAGGAACCATTTATCGATCTTTGTCAGTTCGTGTATCTTGTTTATGGAAAAATTTTTCTCAAGGGCTTCGGCAATAACAAATACGCGCATATCCGTGGGTTGTGCAAGTTCCTTTTCGATGTTCTTAAACCCTGCAATCCGGTTTCCCACAAATCCGTGCATCCCCTGACCTATCATTCTTAATCCTTTCTGTATTGCTTCTTCGAATGTTCTTCCGATGGACATCACTTCACCGACACTTTTCATACTACTGCCGATAAGGTGAGAGACACCATCGAATTTATTCAGGTCCCACAACGGTATTTTACAAACAATATAATCCAGTGCCGGTTCAAAGAAGGCAGTAGTTGTTTTGGTAATAGAATTTTTAAGTTCATGAAGTCCGTACCCGACACCAAGTTTAGCTGCAATAAATGCCAGGGGATAACCGGTTGCTTTAGATGCAAGGGCGCTTGACCGGGAGAGGCGGGCATTCACTTCAATTACCCTGTATTCCTCTGAATCCGGATCAAGTGCATACTGAATGTTACATTCCCCGATAATACCAATATGCCTGATAACCTTAATGGATAGTTCTCGCAGCTTATGATATTCTGTGTTAGTAAGTGTTTGTGATGGAGCTACTACGATACTTTCGCCCGTATGTATGCCCAGAGGGTCAAAATTCTCCATATTACAAACCGTGATACAGTTGTCGTACCGGTCGCGTACCACTTCATATTCAACCTCTTTCCATCCTTTCAGTGATTCTTCTACAAGGATCTGACCGGAATGGGAAAATGCCCTGGAGGCCATTTCATGCAATTCTTCTTTGTCTTTACAGAAAGCGCTTCCCAGCCCGCCAAGTGAGTATGCCGACCTGATAATTACGGGGTATCCAAGACTCTCTGCTGCTAATATTGCATCTTTAACATTACTGACTGCAATACTTCTGGGTGTCAGGACATTGATCTCTGTCAGTTTTTTGATAAATAAATCCCGGTCTTCAGTATCTATAATGGACTGAATAGGGGTTCCCAGTACGCGGACATTGTATTTTTTAAGGGTTCCATTTTTATATAGATCAATACCACAGTTCAGGGCAGTCTGGCCCCCGAATGCAAGCAGAATTCCGTCAGGGTTTTCTTTTTTAATTACCTCTTCAACAAAATAAGGAGTTACCGGGAGAAAATATATTTTGCCGGCTAATTTTTCCGAAGTTTGGACAGTTGCAATATTTGGATTGATAAGAATAGTTTCAATATTCTCTTCACGAAGTGCTTTTAATGCCTGTGATCCCGAGTAATCAAATTCACCTGCTTCACCAATTTTCAGGGCACCGGAACCCAAAACAACCACTTTTTTAACAGATTCCTTCATAAATGATTTTTATTATCCGAATAATGGCCAAAAATACATTTTTTTTCAGGAAAGTTGAGGTTAAAAATAATAAATGTATATATTTGCAAAAGTAATGTATAAAAATACAATAATGAAAACAAAAGTTCAACGGCTTTCAGTACTGAAAAAAATTGTTAAGACTGAGAAAGTTTCGAGCCAGGATGAATTATTAAAGAAACTTAAAAAAGAGGGATATCAGCTTACGCAGGCAACTCTCTCAAGGGATTTAAAGTATTTGAGGGTTGGTAAAATCCCGGATGACCGTAAAGGTTATATCTATAAACTTCCGGGAGAAGGAAAGGATCAGGAAATACCGGTTATGACAAATGGATTTCCTATGAGTGGTTTTGTATCCCTTGAGTTTGGTTCTGGTCTGGGAATAATGAAAACCTTACCCGGGTATGCCGGCAGTCTGGCATCGGCAATTGACCAAACACGCCCGTTTGAGATCATCGGCACGGTGGCAGGAGATGATACCATCCTGATAGTACCACGCGACGGGGCTTCACGGAATGCTGTTGCAAATGCATTGGCTGAACTATTCCCTTTGCTACGGGGATAATAAGAAAAATAATGACATTGTAAATTGCACAAATCAAATTATTTAAATGAAATGTAACTAATCAGTCGGCCCGTCCGACTGGAGTCATCCGGGCGGGCAGTCAACAGTCAACAGTTGGCAAAAATGCAAAGTATAATGAGAATAGCAATTTTAACACTTTAAACTCCAGGCACTTCTTCTTTTATACACTGAATAGTTACAATGAAATACTTTATTATGAAAACAGAGTTAATTCGTATGAGAAAAATTAAAGTTAGTGTTGCAGGAAATGAACATCTGGGCTATGTACCTGAAATTGAAAAAGCAATTTTATCTGCATCAAAGATAAAAGGAACGGGATTGGCTAAGAGATCCGCCGAATATATTAAAGAAAAAATACTGGAAGGGAAGGCCGTAATTGCATTATCTGATAATAAGAAATTTGCTGGATTTTGTTACATCGAGTCGTGGGGCCATAAACAGTTTGTGGCAAATTCCGGACTTATCGTGACTGAGGAATTCCGTGGAATGGGACTGGCGATCAATATTAAACGGGAGGCTTTTAATCTTTCCCGGAAGCTTTTCCCAACAGCTAAACTTTTCGGTCTGACTACCAGTCTGGCAGTTATGAAGTTAAACTCAGCACTGGGTTACAAACCGGTAACCTTTTCTGAACTGACCGATGACGATGAGTTCTGGAAGGGATGTAAGACCTGTGCCTATTATGATATCCTGTTCAGAACCAACAGGACGCATTGTTTGTGTACAGCCATGCTTTGTGACAATAAAAAAGCCGGAAGAAACGGCAAAAAAATGCATAAAATAAAAGGTCAGATTATTGGACGATTTGTTAAGGAAAAGAGTTGAGTAAGTTGAGTAAGGTAAGTAGGTGAGTAGGGAGAGGAAGAAGAGAGGAGAGATGAGTGAATGAAACTAAGGCATAAATCTACACGATGAAAGAAAAAATAGTGCTGGCTTTTAGCGGCGGACTGGACACATCTTTTTGTGTCAAATACCTTACAGAAGAAAAAGACCTGGAAGTATACACTGTATTTGTTAATACCGGTGCTTTTGACAAACAGGAAGAG
>JAUWPX010000279.1 GCA_030611395.1 Bacteroidota bacterium
AATATTTACTTTTTCATCCGGAGAGTGCGGAAACCGGATGGTTGGACCAAACGAGATCATATCCATGTTTGGATAGACTCCGCCAAGTATTCCACATTCAAGACCGGCATGAATAGCCTTTATTTCAGGCACTTTACCAAATTTTTTATCATACACATCCTGCATTATTTTCAGGATAGAAGAATCCAAATTCGGTTTCCAACCTTGATATTCACCATCAAATACAATATCAATTCCAGCCGGTTCGAACACGCTTGTGAACATATTTTTCAGATCTTCTTTTGCAGTATCTACTGAACTTCTTATCAGGCACTGAATTTTAACCTCATTCCCTTCCGACTTAATTATAGCAAGGTTAGTTGATGTTTCAACCAGACCTTCCATATCAGTACTCATCCTGATAACTCCGTTTGGACATGCATAAACAGCATTCAAGAGTTTGTTCTGCGACACCTTATCCATTACACTTTCAGGCATTTCAGCAGGTTTAGCTTCCAGTTTTATGCCCGGATCAATTGATGAAAACTCATTCTTAAATATTTTATCGTATTCCTTAACACACTCTAAAAACTCCTTTTCACCGGCAGCAGGTACAGTAACAATTGCAAAAGATTCCCTTGGTATGGCATTCCTCAAGCTTCCTCCATCAATCTCACCAATTCGTAATCCATGCTTTTTTGAAGCATGCCACATAAACCGGTTCAGCAGTTTATTTGAATTCCCTTTTTCAAGAGGAATATCTATCCCCGAGTGTCCGCCTTTTAAACCCGATAATTCCAGTTTAAAAGCCTTATGCCCATCCGGAACATTTTCTTCAGTAAAAGTAACTTTCATATTTCCATTTGTACCTCCGGCACAACCCACATACAGTTCGCCTTCATCTTCAGAGTCCATATTGATAAGGATATCACCATCAAGAATACCTGCCTTTAAACCAAAAGCCCCGGTCATTCCGGTCTCCTCATCAATTGTAAACAGGCCTTCGATCGGTCCGTGCTGCAGGTCATCAGCCTCGAGGATACTCATTGCAGCAGCAACACCCATACCATTATCAGCACCCAGAGTTGTTCCATCAGCAGTTACCCAGCCATCTTCTATAAAAGGCTCAATAGGATCTGTCTCAAAGTCGAATATCTTATCACTGTTCTTTTGAGGCACTATATCCAGATGTCCCTGAAGAACAACAGTTTTCCTGTTTTCCATTCCGGGGGTTGCGGGCTTCTTAATAATTACGTTACCTACTTCGTCCACAATTGTTTCCAGCCCCAGGTCTTCGCCAAACTTCTTTATAAAAGCAATTATTTTCTCTTCCTTTTTTGAAGGTCTGGGAACCTGAGTAAGACTATAAAAATGCTTCCAGAGCACTTTAGGATCAAGTTCACTTATTTTATTACTCATAGTATAATTTTTAATTGAATTTAATTGAATTATATAATATTTATGGTTCTTCAGAATAATCCGTGCTGTAATTATTCTTTTTTATTATTCTGTTAAATTGCCAAAAGGCAGTTCAAGACCATATTCTTGCTTTGCATCAGCTCTTCTTAACTGAAATGCCAGAAATATTGAAATAATTCCAAGTATTACAAGCATGAATATTGGCCACAAATAATTATAAGGTGGTATTTCTCCTGCCACTCTCATCAGACCAATTTGCTCGCTGATCTCAGACGAAGAAAGACCCTGACCTTCCAACATTTCTCTCGCAGACTCTAATTTTTCAACTACTACAGGATTTACCATATCCAGGACTTTCCCAATTCCCCAGAAGAATGCGAGTAACCCAAAATTCTGAATAGTAAACATTGTAGCATAAGCTGTTCCAAGGCGGCTCTCCGCTACAATCTTTGCAACAGAAGGCCACATGGCCGCAGGAACCAGCGAGAATGCAATGCCCAGACTGAGCAATCCAAGATAACCCAAAATAACGCTGTTAAAAAGAGAAAGGGAAATATGCGCAAAAATAAGCAGAAAAGATCCCAGGATCATTATTGAAGCAGCATTACCTTTCCTGTCAATGTAATTACCAAATATTGGTGTAAACAAAATCGTTCCCATAGGAATTAAGCTGGCAGTTTTAGGTCCATTTGTAAACCATAATGATAAGGTCCCCCAAAGAGTACTAATAAAGACCACAAATAAAACAAATATGATTGATAATGACAGAAGCTTAGCCCCACGGGTTTTCATTTGAGCAGGGACCATGGAAAATGCAACTCCAAAAATAAATAACCCAATAAATATAACAGCATTACCTAGAGAAACATTACCAAAAATCTGAAAATAACTGCCTGTATCCGGAAGATCATATGAAAAACCGAACTTGTTTACCATAAGGTCCGGTGCATATTGGATAAACGGGAATACAGCAGCATAAAATGAAACACAAAGAAGTGAAATAAGAAGAAATGTCCTGTTTGTGATCAGCTTAATAAGATCGGAGAATTTAAATTCATCTTCAGCATCTCCAGCAGTTTCACCGGTTTGGCGATCAAGTTTAATATCAAATACACTATAGATAAGAAAAATAATAAGAGCCAGACCTATAAGGGTTGCTGCAAAAGCAACAGCAGGAGGCACACTACCACCACCAATATCAATAGAAAGAGCAATACCCATTGCGGATCCCAGTCGGCCAAATCCCATATTTACGGCCATGGCCAAAGCAAATTCATGTCCTTTGAACCATTTAAAAACTGTACGTGTAGCTACAACACAAACCACTTCAAGACCAGAACCAAACATTATCCGGCCAATGATCATCATTGTTAACTGTGTAGAATGACTTTCTCCAAAAACTCCATAGGCAGCCATAGCAGTAATGGAAGCACCAAGAGTGGCCAAACCTCCGAAAACAATCCCCGCAATACGTATACCCCATTTATCAAGCATAATACCGCCAACTATAATCATACCAAAAATATTGGCAATAGTTGTTAAGCCAATAAGGCGACCGAATTCTGCACTGGTAAAGCCCATTTCCGACTCCATTAATCCTTTCAATCCGGAGAAAAAATCCTGGAACCAGTAAGTTGCGAACATCAACATACTAACCAGTATCAACATAAACCAACGCATTGCTGCGGAATCACGCAGTGTCTTTTGTACAGTTTCCATATTCTGATCTTT
>JAUWPX010000135.1 GCA_030611395.1 Bacteroidota bacterium
TTCCCGGATCAATTATTCTTCTTGGTGGAGAACCGGGAATAGGAAAATCAACACTGGCTCTCCAACTGGCACTCGGACTAAAAGAGTTGAAAATTCTTTATGTTTCAGGGGAAGAAAGCAACCGCCAAATTAAACTCAGAGCCAGCCGTATCAAGTCAACTCATGAAAATTGTTACATTCTTACCGAAACATCACTTGAAAATGTTCTTACTCAAATAGAAAATACAAATGCAGGATTAGTAATTGTAGATTCTATTCAAACCATGTTTACAGAAAATATCTCTTCTTCACCGGGAAGTATCTCTCAAATACGTGAATGTACAGTTCGCCTTCTTAAATATGCTAAGGAAACCGGTGTTCCTGTTTTGCTTATCGGACATATTACAAAAGAAGGAAATCTTGCCGGACCAAAGGCACTTGAGCACATTGTAGATGTTGTACTGCAATTTGAAGGCGACCAAAATCATTTGTACCGCATCCTTAGAGCATCAAAAAACCGATTCGGATCAACGTCCGAACTGGGTATTTACGAAATGAGAAGCAACGGTCTCAGAGAGGTACACAATCCATCAGAATTATTAGTTTCTCACATCGATGAAAATCTAAGCGGTGTATCCATTTCTGCAACTATTGATGGAATCAGACCTTTCCTTATCGAAACACAGGCACTTGTGAGCTCCGCAGTATACGGAACTCCACAACGGTCGTCCACCGGGTTCGACCTTAGAAGATTAAATATGTTATTGGCTGTTTTGGAGAAGCGGGCCGGATTCAGACTGGTTGCCAAAGATGTTTTTCTTAATATAGCCGGCGGAATAAAAGTAAATGATCCGGCAATCGATCTGGCAGTTATCTCGGCTGTTTTATCCTCAAACATAGATATCCCAATCAATAAACGTATATGTTTTGCCGGTGAGGTTGGTCTTTCCGGCGAAATCCGGCCTGTTAACAGAATTGAACAACGAATTCGTGAAGCAGAAAAGCTGGGATTTAGCGAAATGTATATTTCAAAATATAACCGTAAAGGCCTTGATCCTTCAAAGTTTAATATCAAAATCCATTTTCAGTCACGAATAGAAGATCTGATAAAAAGCATTTTTCAATAATTATCCTCACCAAGGGGATCATAATTATCCTGTGGATTTGCTTTTTTGTACTTGTCGCAATCGAGTTCAATATTAAAAATACGTGGTGATTCAAAAACATCCTTAACCGTTACATTCAAACTATCATTATAAATTTGCTGCATATAAAGTCCTAACACCGGAAGAGCCATATTTGCTCCTGATCCAAGTGCCAAACGTTCAAAATGGACCGATCTGTCAGGCCAACCGGACCATACACCTGTAACAAGTTTTGGGGTTATTCCCATAAACCAGCCATCAGACTGGTTTTGCGTAGTACCTGTTTTCCCTCCAATTTCACTCATTAACTCGTATTTCCAGCGTAATCTGCGCCCCGTACCATCCTTAACAACTCCCTCCAGCAGATTCAGCATTAAAAAAGCATCTGCCTCACTAATTGCTTCCTTAAATACTGGTTTAAATGTTGAAATAAGATTCCCCTCTTTATCTTCAATTCGGGTAATAAAAATTGGTTTAATATGAATCCCTTTATTTGCATAAGTGCTATATGCCCCAACCATTTCATATAGTGACACTTCTGAGGTGCCAAGAAAGATTGACGGTACAGGATCAATAAAACTACGAATACCCATTTTTTGCATTAAATCCCTGACTGACAGAGGATTAAATTTCTTTATCAACCATGCTGAAACATAATTCTCAGAATGTGCCAATCCAAACTTCAATGACACCATTTTTCCCCAATAATCCCTGGGTCCGGTACTGGCAGGACGCCAGACTGAATCATTCACAATAAAAGTTTGTGGCACATTTGGAACCTCGTAACATGGTGTATACCCATCCTGCATTGCCAGAGTATACAGAAAAGGTTTTATAGTACTTCCAACTTGTCGTTTTTGATTAGTTACTGCATCATATTTGAAATATCTGAAATCAGGTCCGCCAACATATGCTTTTACATATCCGGTATGTGGATCCATTGACATAAGTCCCGATCTTGCAAAATATTTATAATACCTTACAGAATCAAGGGGCGACATAATTGTATCAATCTCTCCATCCCAGGAAAAAACCCTCATCTCTACCGGCTGGTTAAAGGATGCATTAATTGAATCTTCAGAAACCCCGGCATTTCTTAATTTTCTATACCGCTCGGTACGATGGGTGGCAATTTCCATCAGATTATTTATTTCCTCACGATCCAGATCATCAGAGAATGGAGGATTCTTGTAATTTTCTGCTGAAGCACTAAAAGTTTTCTGCAGGTCCAAACCCAAATGCTCTTTTATTGCATTTTCGGCATATCCCTGCATAGTGAAGTTAATTGTAGTATAAATCTTCAAACCATCACAATAAAGGTTATATTCCGACCCATCAGGTTTATTATTTTTAGAACACCATCCGTAAAGAGGATTATTCTCCCACTGATATTTTGCTTCTTCATACTGCTGCTTAGTGAAAAAATATCTTCGCTCAGGTTCAGATCTGTTCATCGTAACACGCAGATATTCCCTGAAGTATGTAGCTAATCCCACATCATGGCTTTGTTTCTTATAATCAAGCTCTATTGGCAGAGTTTTAACCGAGTCAAAAATTTCTTTTTCCAGATACCCATATTTCACCATTTGTGAAAGCACAACATTTCTCCTGTGAAGAGTTTCATCATATCTCCTTAAAGGATTATAATATGATGAATTTTTTAACATCCCCACTAACATCGCGGACTCTTCAAGATTCAATGAATCAGGCGAACAATTAAAATATATTGAAGCTGCTGAATTTATTCCAACTGCCTGATTCAAAAAATCAAACACATTCAGATACATTGTAATTAACTCATTTTTTGTATAGCTCTTTTCCAATTTTACCGCTGTTACCCATTCCCTGAATTTTGAAATACCCAGTTTAGCCATTTTCACCAACACGAACTTGTAAGTTGTAGTATCGCGCGGGAAAAGATTTTTTGCCAGTTGTTGTGTAATGGTACTACCTCCTCCCGAACTTGATTCTCCTTGTAATATTGTTTTATAAATCACTCTCCCCAAGCCTCTTATGTCAATACCTGAGTGTTTATAAAACCTAATGTCTTCTGTTGCAATCAGTGCATCAATAACAAAAGGAGAAATTTCATCCATGTCTGTCCATGTCCTGTTTATTATGTAGAATTTCCCCAGCAATTCTCCATCTTCAGACCATACTTCAGAAGCCAGATCATTCTCAGGATTCTCAAGCTGTTTAAAAGAAGGCATAGGACCGAAAATATCAAATGAAATCAGGACAAACAGAAGAATAACAAAGACAAACGGGAAAGAAAAAATACCCCAGAACCAATATAGGTATTTCTTGTATTTTATTTTTACAGAAGCCATCTGAATTTTATTTATAGTTCTTCAGGATAATATATAGTTATTTTAGAATGTTGGAATGTTGGAATGTTGTACGATTAAGCATCATACCATGTCTTCTCTTTCCATTCTTCCTATTTGTTTCAAAAATACTAAAACTTTAAAGAATATATGCTCATAAATTTTGAACTTAGCTTGCTAATTTATTTACTTTGTGCAAATTTTTTATTAAGTCTGCTAAATATGATCGAAAATTTAGTTATTGTTGAATCACCGGCGAAAGCAAAAACCATAGAAAACTTTCTTGGCAAAGATTTTATTGTTAAATCCAGCTTTGGTCATGTTCGTGATCTGTCCAGGAAAAATTTTGGTATCGATATTGATAACAATTATTCTCCACAATATATTGTATCAGAAGACAAGAAAAAAGTTGTCACTGAATTGAAAAAGCTGGCAAAAGATTCCGGGGTTGTATGGCTTGCAACTGATGAAGACCGGGAAGGAGAAGCTATAGCATGGCATCTGTCCGAAATATTGAAATTGCCTCCGGAGAACACTAAACGCATTGTTTTTCATGAAATTACAAAAGATGCTATTCGTAACGCTGTTGACAATCCCCGAAAACTAAATATAGATCTGGTAAACGCGCAACAGGCACGCCGGATTTTAGACCGGCTTGTTGGTTTCGAATTATCTCCTGTTTTGTGGAAAAAAATTCAACCTAAACTTTCAGCCGGCAGGGTTCAATCAGTCGCTGTAAGATTATTGGTTGAAAGAGAAAGAGAGGTAATGCATTTCAGCCCTGAATCAAAATTTAAGGTTAATGGTACATTTAGCTTTTCTGATGAACAAGGGAAAAATGTTGAGCTTAAAGCAGATGTATCCAATCCCTTTCCCGATTCAGATGAAACAAGAAAATTCTTAAACCATTGTAAAGATGCTGATTTTGAGGTTGTTGATATTATAACAAAACCATCTGTAAAATCTCCTGCACCACCCTTTACAACCTCAACCTTGCAACAGGAAGCCAGCAGAAAACTGGGATTCTCCGTATCGCAAACTATGACAGTTGCGCAAAAATTATATGAAGCCGGATTTATTACCTATATGAGAACTGATTCTGTTAATCTTTCAAATCTTGCCCTGGCAAATGCCTCTAAAATAATAACTCAGGAGTTCGGGGATAAATATTCTAAAACACGCAAATATAAAACCAAAACAAAAGGAGCACAGGAAGCACACGAAGCCGTAAGACCAACATATTTTCAAAACAAAACAATTAAAGGAAACCGTTCTGAACAACAACTTTATGATTTAATATGGAAACGGACTATTGCCTCTCAAATGAGCGAAGCACAACTTGAAAAAACCACTATCACAATCAATATTTCCAATAGTGACAAAAGGTTTATCGCATCCGGAGAAGTAATGAAATTTGACGGGTTCCTTAAAGTATATACAGAATCGAAAGATGAAGAATTGAATGATTCTGCTAAAGGGATGCTCCCTCCAATCAGTAAGGGGCAAATTTTGAATTATGAAATCATTAATGCTTATGAACGGTTCTCAACTCCACCACCCAGATATACTGAAGCCAGTCTGGTAAAAAAACTTGAAGAACTTGGTATAGGTCGGCCTTCTACCTACGCTCCTACAATTTCAACTATCCAGAACAGAGGTTATGTTCTTAAAGAAGATCGCCCCGGTTTCAACAGAAATTTCACTGTTATTTCTTTATTAAAAGGGAAACTTGAAGAAAAAACTAAAACTGAAAAA
>JAUWPX010000108.1 GCA_030611395.1 Bacteroidota bacterium
AAAAATATTCCCTGTCAACTTTATCTGAATAAATTTTCCAGTCAAAATTTTAGTTCTTATCCGGCTTTGAAAAATCATCACCCAGAATAATATGTTCAAATCCTTTTTCATTGAGGCCGGTAATCAGATTACTGGCAATAAACCCTGCTGCTCCGGTAACTACTATCATATCAAATTAATTTACTTGTGAAACATTTATTCCTGAAACATATTCCTGTTTACTTCAGGTATTAAACCAGAATATTCAGCTTTTTTAAAAAGCTCCTTAACAGCTTCCTGCCCCTTTTCCCCGAGGCTATAAGTGAATTCATTTACATATAGATCAATATGTTTACGAATCACTTCATCTTCCACCGATTGGGCGTGTTTTTTAATATAATCAAATGAGTCCCGGGGATTTTCTTCCGCATAATTTAAGCTTGTCTTAAGAATATGATTCACTTTCTTTCTAATTCCCTCAGGCAAGTCCCTTCTGATCATAATTCCCCCAAGCGGGATTGGCAGATGGGTTTTCTCTTCCCAATACTCTCCAAGATCCATTACTTTTTTAAGTCCTTTGCTGGAATATGTAAACCGCGACTCATGAATAATAAGTCCGGCATCAGTTTCTCCGCTCAGAACAACATCTTCAATATCCGAGAAAAGATATTCCTTTTTCTTTTTTACATCAGGAAAAATAATCCCAAGAAGCAGGTTAGCCGTCGTATATTTACCCGGAACAGCTATTACCAGATCACTTACCTCATCGGGATAAACTTTTCTCTTGCTGATAAGCAAAGGTCCGTTTTTATATCCCAGGGCACTCCCGGTATTCAAAATTTTATAATGATCAGAAACATGTGCATAAGCATGAAAACTTAACTTGGTAACATCCGGAATTAATTCAAAAGCCATTGTATTTAATTCCTCAACATCAGCTAAAACAACCTCAAAAGAGATTCCCTCAAGATTGATCCTGTTATTTACAATAGCATCAAAAATGTATGTGTCATTCGGGCAGGTTGAAAAACCAAGTTTCAGTTTCATAAATGTATTAGAATTTTGTAGCCTTAGCCTTATTTACTAACAAATTTTAGCTAAAGTTTCAAAAAGTGCTTCATTAGATGAATTCACGGCTAATTCAACATCCCATAACTTCCTGTTCCTTTCCTCAACAAAATTTGATATTCCTCTCAATTCCAGAAAGGGAATGTTTTCCATTAAACAAATATAGAAAAATGCAGCACCCTCCATCGATTCAATATCCGGTTCATATTTATTACGATATAAAGAAATTGTTTCGTTACTCCCACTTACACAGTTAACTGTGATCCCGGATACATATGGAATATCTTTTATTATTCCAGAATCGAAACTAACAGGATTTACAAGCTTCCCCCCTGAGTATGGCAGTTTGTCAGGTGAACAAATTCCTTCCTCAAATAAAGTAACAAACTTATTCTGATCTTCCACTCCATAGTCTGCAAACTGCTCGCTTAGTACCTGAACCACAGATCCAATATGAAGCTTTTTATTATAGCTCCCCGCTATACCAACCTGAATAACAAAATCATAAACCTCAGAAGTAACAAATTTCATTAACATATAAGCAGTTGAAATACTACCAATACCCGTTATTATTACATCTATGCTATGATTTTCATACATGTATCTCCCAAAATAAGGCTCGGGTTGGTTTTTCAATTTTAACTTACCTGCCAAAGGTTTAACCTCTTGTTGAGTGGCTGAAAGTATCAGAATTTTCATTGTTCTTTTGAAATAAATCAAAATTAAAAGAATAATCCCAATTATTACTTTTTTTTTTAAATTTGTGAAGCTTTGTTCTAAATTTTACATCGCCTGTTTTAATATTATATACCAATGATTTATTTAACCCGCAGGGAAAAATTCAGTGCAGCTCACCGGATGTATAAAAAAGAGTGGTCGGATAGTAAAAACCAGGAAGTGTTCGGGGATTGCTCCAATCCAAACTGGCATGGACATAATTATCTTTTATTTGTTACCGTAAAAGGTAATATTAATTCTGAAACCGGCTACCTTGTTAATCTTAAAACATTAGGTTCTATAATCAGAGAAAATGTAATCCAAAAGATTGATCATAAGAACATGAACCTGGAAGTAGACTTTATGAATGGGAAAGTTGCATCATCTGAGAATCTGGCTGTCTCGATATGGGAAGTTTTGGATCCGAAAGTAAAAATGTTAGGAGTTGAGCTTCACAAAATAAAGATTGAAGAAACTGAAAATAATTTTATTGAATATTTTGGAAAATAAAACCGGCTTATGAAAATAATAAATAATGGATACGGGAATGACTCCGGTGACGGATATGCAAAAATTGATAGGTGGAATGATAAAACAATCAAAGAATTGTCTTTTCATTATAAAAAAATTCTTGATCTTATTGGAGAGGATTCAAGCAGGGAGGGACTAATAGAAACTCCTGTTCGTGTTGCAAAAGCTATGCAGTTCCTTGTACAAGGATATAATACCGAACCTCATGAGATAATCAATAGTACTAAATTCAAAGAAGATTATCAGCAAATGGTACTGGTAAAAGATATTGAATTATATTCACTATGTGAACATCATATGATCCCATTTTTTGGAAGGGCACATGTTGCATATATCCCAAATGGTTATATTACCGGATTGAGTAAAATCGCACGTGTTGTTGATGCTTTTGCCCGGCGGTTGCAGGTACAAGAACGTCTTACGGTGCAAATAAGGGACTGTATTCAGGAAACTCTGAATCCGATTGGTGTAGCAGTTGTTATTGAAGCACAGCATATGTGCATGATAATGAGGGGTGTACAAAAACAAAATTCAGTTACAACCACTTCTGCCTTTACAGGCGAATTCCTTAAAGCGCCAACGCGTGAAGAGTTTATTCACCTTATCAGTTCCAAGCTGCATTAATAATAGTGAGGCAGTGTGAAAAGTTTATAAGTTGAGAAGTTAAGGAGTTGAGAAGTTAAAAATAGCGTTGCATTGCTTTTAAGCTTAGACCTTCACAATTTGTACTTGAGGTAATGAATAATAGGTTTCAAATATTTCTTTACAAATAAACTCATCAACAAATAAACAAATAAACTTACCCAGGATAAAGGGTATAAAAAGTTTTTCTATTTTTGAGCCCTGAAAACTAAAAATATCTATAATGAAAGCATATATATTCCCGGGCCAGGGAGCCCAGTTTGTTGGAATGGGAAAAGATTTATACAATACCTCAGAACAGGCGAAAGAAATGTTTGAGAGAGCTAATGACATTCTTGGTTTCAGAATAACTGATATAATGTTTGAGGGAACTGATGAAGATCTGAAGCAAACGAAGGTAACCCAGCCAGCCATTTTTTTGCATTCTACAATCCTTGCCGCAACTTTAGGAGAAGATTTTAAACCTGACATGGTTGCAGGACATTCTCTTGGTGAGTTTTCAGCCCTTGTAGCCAACAAATCATTATTATTTGAAGATGGGCTAACACTGGTTAGTAAACGTGCAATGGCTATGCAAAAAGCCTGTGAAGCAGAGCCATCTACGATGGCAGCAATACTGGGGATGGGGGATAAATTAATAGAACAGGTTTGTAACGAGATTGATGATATTGTTGTTCCTGCAAATTATAACAGTCCCGGCCAGGTTGTAATCTCCGGATCATTAACCGGTGTTCAAAAAGCTATGGATAAACTCAGGGAACATGGAGCAAAAAGAGTTATCCAGCTAAAAGTCGGGGGTGCTTTTCATTCACCTTTAATGATACCTGCAAGAAATGAATTGACAAAATCAATCACACAAACACATTTTTCAGTACCTGCTTGTCCTGTTTACCAAAATGCTACTGCCAAACCTTCAACTGATATCCAGACAATAAGGAAGAACTTAATTGACCAGTTAACATCACCGGTAAAATGGACTCAAACTGTCAGAAACATGCTTGCCGGCGGTGCTTCATCATTCACTGAAGTTGGTCCGGGTAAAGTACTCCAGGGACTGGTTAAAAAAGTTGACCAAAGTATAGTTGCAATAAGTGCCTAATTAGTCTTCAGTCGGCAATCGGCAAAAAACCCGAAACACGTAACCTGCTTCGTCCACCGTATCCGCCCTGGCGGAGAAGGGGGATGACAATTTAATCATTCATTTATTTTCAGGTGGATTTTTTTCGTTTTTTCCGGTTTCAATTTCCCTTTCCCGGTTTATAAATCACGCCTTTCCTGTTTTTTCCGTCAATAACAACAAGCAGAGGCTCAGAAAACCTTATATGCCGTATAAAATCATCTTCATATATGGCTTCCAAACTATCCAGGAATTTAATATCATAATAGCCATCATTCATAAAGGGATTTATGGTAAAATATCCCACCCTGAATGATGTAAGATTCTGGAAAAAATGTGTTCCCTGGCTTGGATCGATCCTGTAGTTATCCAATCCCGATTCAATGATCACTCTTGCCTGTGAGATCTGGGTCCATTTTGTGGGTATACCCAGCCAATGATCAGTTGAGCCCCATCGCCCGGGCCCTATGAGAATGTAGTTCTTACCCTCACCGGCAAACTTAGTATTTATTTTATCAATTTCATCAGCTATCTTTTCGTTAAAAGAGGCATCAAAAGCATCAGGTTTAACATATACAAGATCACGAATTCCATTTAGAACTCCATTTCCCAGAGCAGAATCAGAAATAATGAGTGCATCTTCACTCTTTACATCATCAAGAATAATGGAATCAAATTGTTCATCATTAACTACCGGCCTTATCTGTAAAAAACTAAACTCCTTAGGAGATCCTTCAGGAGTATCCATATTTACAGCAAATTCTATTTCGATATGGTTATTCATTTGATTTTTACCAATCTCAAGAAGATCCCGGAGTATCTCAGCCAGAGGAAATGTATTGTGTTCCAGGATATTGGAAAAAGTTATTACCGGTTTACCTGAGCCGGAATATCCATTCCGCAGAATATTATTCTCAAAATCGAATGTTGAAGCCACCCATTTCAGAGTATCATCATTTTTTGCTTCCCGTACAGGTAAACTAAGAATATTAACCCCATCATCAACTGAAGGAACAAAACTATCCATATCCAGATCAAGCGCAAGAAACTGCTTTTGTGATTCTCTCAATGCTAACTCCGGTGATGATAACTGAAGAACTTTACGAGGATATTTAGGAGAAAAGCGAAGAGTAGCACCACCATCAACAACCAATTTACCAAGTCCCATTGCAACATTGGCTATTCCATCTTCAGGCTTTTCAGATCCGATTGGATAGAAATTAAGTGACCTTGCCACACCCGAAATTGTTGGATAGAACCAATTATTATATTGATTCCCACAAACCTCCTGCAATATTATTCCCATTTTTTCTTCGTCAATAACGTTAGCTGTTGCTGTCATATATGCTTTGCTGCTCTTGAAATAAACCGAAGCATATACTTGCTTAATAGCATCAGCAAGCTTTGCAAGCATTACCTTGCTATCATGATGCGGAGGAATCATATAAGTGGAGTAAATACCGGCAAATGGCTGGTAATGTGAATCTTCCAATTTGCTTGAAGACCTTACAGCGATAGGGATATTTCCCGATACCTTAAGAAAAGCATTTATATCCTGGTAAATCCAACGGGGTAATTCAGCTTTAGTAAAATATTGAAGTATCTCATCATCAGAAAGATCAGACAACCCAATTTTGTACAGATCGTTATTCTCCATAAACTCATCAAAGACGTCGGTGCATAAAACCACTGTCCTTGGAATAGTGATCACAACATCTTTATATTTACTGAAAAGTTTTTTATCCTTTATAAGGGAATTGACAAAAGCTAGCCCCCTCGCTTTAGCCCCGATTGAACCCTCGCCTATTCGTGAAAAAACCAAATA
>JAUWPX010000329.1 GCA_030611395.1 Bacteroidota bacterium
GCAGAGCAGATAAATGTAACCCCTATACGTAAATATCATTTTATTACAGGTAAACTTTTTCCTTTTTGGATAATTGCATTATTTGAACTGGCATTCGGTCTTCTTATTGGGAAACTTATTTTTGATATACCAATTGTTGGCAGCCTGGGTCTGCTTTTTTTATTTGCAGCGGTATATTTGTTCGCTATTTTGGGTGTAGGATTATTTATTTCAACTCTTGCCTCAACACAACAACAGGTAATGTTTATAAATTTCTTTTTTATGCTGCTATTTATTTTAATGAGTGGTTTGTTTACGCCTGTTGAAACTATGCCCGACTGGGCAGGGGTTATTAATATTGCCAATCCTATGGCCTATTTTATGCGTGTAAACAGAATGATATTACTAAAAGGATCAGGATTTTATGATATCCTTCCTGAATTTATATCAATTAGTATATATGCACTGATTATCCTGAGTCTGGCTGTTTGGAGATACAGGAAAACTGTTTAGGATACTTGTAGATTTAAACAAAAAACAATATCTTGTCCAGTCCCGAAATTAACCATAATTGTTATGAAATTTGACCCGGCAACAAAACTGCAGCAAAGCATAAATCTGAGTGCTTATGATGGTGTAAATCCAGCAATTTCCGATTCCGCAACATTTGCTTTTTCCAAAACGGAGTTAATGTCTGATACTTTTGAGGGCAAAACGGAAGGTTGTTTTCTTTATTCCAGGCACTGGAACCCTACAAACCAGGTGCTTTCTTCATGTCTTGCAGCTATGGAGGATACTGAAGCAGGATGGGTTACCGGCTCGGGAATGGCGGCTATTACCTCTGCAATTCTGCAAATCTGTAATTCAGGTGATCATATTATTTCCAGCATTACTACCTATGGCGGTACATATGCATTCCTGAAGAATTGGCTTCCTAAATTCAAAATAGAAGTAACTTTTGTTGATATCACTGACCTAAAAGCTGTTGAACAGGCAGTTCAACCTAATACACGAATGATATTTACAGAGACTCTTACAAATCCTTTACTTCAGGTAAGTGATATTTCTGAACTAACAAAGATCTCAAAGAAAAATGGGCTTAAGCTTGTTGTGGATAATACTTTTACCCCAATGATTTTCTCACCCCATCTTCTGGGTGCTGATGTTGTTGTTCATAGTCTTACAAAATTTATAAATGGAAAGAATGATTGTATAGCCGGCGCAATCTGTAGTTCTGATGAATTTATTGATTCACTTATTGATGTTCACTCAGGAACTGCCATGTTGCTCGGACCTGTACTGGATCCTATGCGATCATCTTCCATTCGTAAGAACCTGTTCACTCTGCATATACGTATGAAAAAGCATAGTGAGAACGCTATGTACCTTGCAAAAAAAATGAAGGAAAAAGGATTGAAAGTAGGATATCCCGGTTTGCCAGATCATTCACAGCATAAGACTTTCAAGAAAATGATGAATAAGGATTATGGGTTTGGTGGTATTCTGACGTTGGATATGGAAACCTCTGATAATGCCGGAAAGTTAATGATTGCAATGCAGGATGACGGGGTAGGTTACCTGGCTGTTAGTCTTGGTTATTTCAAAACCCTTTTCAGTAACTCAGGCACTTCAACATCTTCTGAAGTACCTGTTGAAACACAGAAGGAAATGGGCCTGTCCCCGGGACTGGTTAGAATGTCAATAGGACTTGATCAGGATATTGAACTGACCTGGAAAAAAATTGAAAACTGTCTGAATAAAATTTGAGATGTTCCGGAATAATTAATTATCAGGTTTGTTAATATTGATATTAAGTATTATTATGAAAATCAATTATCGTCTTCTTTTTTCACCTTTACTAATCCCTCTTTTTCTCTCATGTCAATCTGATATCGATAAGGCAATTGAGGTTATTTCCGAAGAAGGATTTGAAAAACATGTGAAAGAGCTTAGTTCTGATGCATATATGGGCCGTAAACCTTTTACTGAGGGTGAAGAAAAAACACTTGAATATCTTGAGCAGGAATATAAAAAACTAGGTCTGGAACCCGGAAATAACGGTAGTTTCTACCAGGATGTTCCAATGGTTCAGGTTACGGTTGATCCATCCGGTACTATGGACTTTACTATTGCAGGAAGCAGTTTCAGTCTGGATTACAAGAATGACTGGGTTGCTTTTTCCCGGCGTATTGTGAAAAAAACTTTTCTGGATAATGTAGAAGTGGTTTTTGCAGGATATGGAATTGTAGCACCTGAATACGACTGGAATGATTATGCCGGCTTTGATCCTGCTGGAAAACTGGTTATAGTATTGGTTAATGACCCTGGTTTTGGAACTGAGAACAAGGATTTTTTTAATGGTAATGCAATGACATATTATGGTCGCTGGACTTATAAATACGAAGAAGCAGCCCGACAGGGTGTTGCAGGTTTATTTATAGTCCACCAGACCGACCAGGCCGGTTATCCGTGGTCGGTTGTACATAATGGTGCTGTAATTCCGAAATTATACCTTGAACCGGATGATGGTTACAAGAACAGATGCTCAGTTGAAGGATGGCTCACCAAACAAGCAGCTGAAAAATTGTTTGATGCAACAGGCAAGGATCTGGAAAAGCTGATGCAC
>JAUWPX010000270.1 GCA_030611395.1 Bacteroidota bacterium
GATACTTTTTGATGGCAACATGGCTCTTTGTATCCTTCTGGCATACAATATACTATCTTCCAGTTCTTCTTTTTGTTTTCGTATCTCAGCAGTCCGTTCAGAGATAATACCTTCAAGTCGAATATTCTCATTCCTAAGCCTACAAGTGTACAAATTAACAATGACTATAATGATTATTATAGCAATTATTATATACATAATATACGCAAGAACTGTCTGGTACCATGGTGGTGATATAGTAAATTTATATAAAGCCGGGATACTTTCAATTCCAAAAGATTTCAAAGCCTGAACATGGAATATATAATCACCCTGCCGCAGGTTTGTAAAGGTAAAATCTGTTTTATCAGTCCACCTGGTCCACTCATTTGAATAACCTTCAAGCCAGTAACGGTATAACGTTGCCTCTTCCTTTTCGAAAAATGGTGCTGCCCAATAAAATGTAATGTTATTATGATTATAATCAATCTCCGGGACTAACTTCTCCGGTTGCAATAAATCAACATATAATTGTCCATTATTTGCAACAGAATAGTTTGTTCCATAAAAGAGAACAGAGTCTGCACTGATATTAACCTGACGAATTAAGGTATAATAAGGTATTGAGAAATCCTTCTTAAAGTTTCTGTCATATTTATAAAGTTCATTTGATACTCCCAGCCAAACATTTCCTTTATCATCATCATAAATAGCATCAATTGATTGATTAGGAAGTCTTTTTAAAGAGGGATCCTGTACATAGGTTCCGTCAGGATTTTTCTTCATTACTTCAACCCACTTACTGTTTTCATCCTGCAAGCTGAACCATAAATCACCATTTGCAACTTTAATCATACGGATTATCGCCATCTCTCCACTGGAATACCTGCTACCAAAAGTCGAATCCGGTTCAAATTTTTCCTCTGTTTCGTTATAGGTATACAGTCCTGCTGAGGTAATGAAATAGATTTTACCGTCAAGTTTTGAAATATAATTTTTGTCATTCCTTGGCAATCCATCTTCACTGGTAAAAATAGTGATAACAGTATCCCCCTGGTTTGAAAAATCCATCATTTTCACTCCATCATATGAGGTACCTAGCCACAATCGGCTATTATTATCCTCAACAACCGACCTGATTTCCTGGTTGAAATTCTTTTTATAAGCTTGATACCAGGTTCCATTCTTGTATTCAAAGATCACCAAACCACTGTTTGTGCCAAGATAAATTTTCTTTCCATTTTTAACTGACCCGGCCAACTCAAAGATATAGTATTTAAGTCCCTGAGGTTTGATGCCCACTACATTTTGATCTACCAGAATCCCATCTTCTATCCCGGAGATATCATATAATCCCTCAGAACTCCCGACCAGAAGCCGTTCCGGAATCGATCCTCCGGCATCAAATTTCAAAAACGACCATGCTGCAGTATTAATATTTTTAACTTTTCTAAAGCTGACAATTCTATCACCTTCCATAAAATAGACCCCTGACTGGGTACAAATAAATATTTTCCCTTTATATTGAATAATATCATTAATGCCATTCTTAAAACCGGATGATTCAGTAAATTTGGTTAAAGGGGAATTAATTTCAAGCTTGGTAATGCCAATATCTAAAGCGAGCCAAAGAGGAGATTGTGAAGGTTGTGAAGGGTTAACATATGGAAAATATACCGTTTCATCCTGCAGCCCGTTACTTTTATTAAATATCTGTTCTATTTGTCCCTCTTTGTCGATAATCAGGAAACCACCATATATGGTACCTAATCCAAGTCTGCCATTTCCCAGTGAAATAACCTGGTACAACAATCTTTCTTTTATATAATTATTTGCATCAGCAGATATAATATTTTCTTCAATATTCCCTGTTTCCGGGTCATATAAAACAATCCCTTTCTTAAAAGTTCCAATCAGGATTTTATTATCCTCACCGGAAATCATCCCCATAATACTATGTAAATGGAAGTGGTCGCCTCCTTTAACAACCCTGAATGTATCAGCATCAAGCTCAAGCAATCCGGCAACGAAGTCTCCGTGATAGAAGTGTTCTCCTACATTAAAACAATAATTTCCGGAGCCAAAGCCCAACTCAGACATGTTAATTACTGATATTGAATCTTTTTCAGGGGAATATTTAAAAAGTTTATTCGTGCTGCAAAAATATATGTGATCAATGTAAAATATCGTTTTCCATACATTATTGAAATCACGGTTTGTAGAATCAATTTTGTTTGAAAGACTGATATATTGTAATTTACCAAAATCATCCGGTTTCAAATACCCTATCTCTCCTACTGCTCCAACATATATTGTTCCATTGTTATCAATCCCTAATGATCTGACAATAGATTTATTTGAAATTGGGATATTCATCCAATTCACTCCATCAAATTCGAGAACACCATTCTCCCCATTACCGAAATACATCACACCGCGATTATCCATTATAACAGCCCAGTTCTGAGAACCCGCACCTGTTTCCTCCGGAGAATAATTTTTTATAAAAGGTATACCCTGCCTGTACACTTTAACAGCATCCTGAGTATAAGAAAATAGTGATAAACAGATAAATACTCCGGCAATTATTATTGATCTTTTCATGGTGTGAGGTTGAACCGATAATTAAAATATTATCTGTACGAATTTAAATCATTAAAAATAAAGAAAAAAATCTATTTGAATAATCAAATGATTATTTTTTGCTATATTTCAATTTTGCATACGCAAATGTAATCAACTTCCTTGTTGGTAGTAATGGGCTGATAATGAGGGTTATAATATTTAAAGGGTTTCTGGTATTTCTTTTCTGTTTGTTTGTTTGGAATAATTATGCTCAAACTTCAACCAGGGTCAACCTTACTACTGAAGCAAACAGTTTGAATATTATATCAAATGATATAAATTCCCTCAAAATACAATTTAAATTATCCTCGTATGATCTTCTTCCGGTGAGCACCAGTGAAGGAGATTTTATCAGATTGATTGTTAAAGGTTTTCAGACAAACTATAATGAAGGACTTCCGGAATTACCGGAATTGAACAAATTAATAAATATCCCGGCAGGAGCAGAAATAAGAATAGTGTTAAAATCGGTAAAAGAGAAAGAAATTCCACTGGCACAATACGGTATACAGACTAAAATATTTCCATCACAGCCATCCAGACAAAAACAAATAGTTTCAGATAGTCTTGAATTTTTATTTAACAAACCATTTTATTCTCTTAA
>JAUWPX010000327.1 GCA_030611395.1 Bacteroidota bacterium
TTGGTTTTTCCATTCTTATCCATAAACTCAAGAAGTGTTTCAACAGACTCGTTTCTTGAAAGGGAAACATCCTGATTATAAGGTTCCCATTGATTAATTACAAGATTATCAGGATTAATTGCGGGATTTTGCTTTATTTTATTGCTTAACCAGTATAAACTTTCAATAGTACGCAATGATGTTGTGCCTACAGGAATAATTCGTCTGTTTTCTGCAAACCTGAGTAATTCCGCCTTACTGACAAAAAACCTTTCAGTATGCATTTTATGTCCTCTTGCTGTAGGACTTTTTACCGGTTTGAACGTACCTGTTCCAATATGCAATGTGACTTGTGCCCTTCCAATTTTCTTTCTGTCCAGTTCTTTGAGTATAATATCTGTGAAATGAAAACCTGCAGTGGGAGCGGCAACTGATCCCCTGTTTTTTGAATAAATAGTTTGGTATCTGTTATTATCAATCTCCTCAGAATCCCTGTTCAGGTATGGTGGGATAGGAGTAAGTCCTGCTTTTTTAAGTATTTCACCAAATGAAATTTCTTTATTTTCCCATGAAAATTTAATTATCTGCTCTCCGTCTTTTTCGCCAATCCGTTCAGCAAACAGTTTAAATTCTAATTCGTTTGTTGTAATAATTCTGGTTAATACCTGCTTTTTCCATTTTCGCAGGTTACCCACAATGCATCTCAATGTTACCGATTGAGTTGCCTCGAATGCAAGATTATAATCACCCGGAGAGTGGGGTTCAAGACAAAAAATTTCGATTCTTGCACCTGTTTCTTTTCTAAACACAAGTCGGGCCCTGATAACTTTCGTTTCGTTAAAAACAAGTAAAGATCCCGGTTGAAGATGTTTAACAAGGTTGCTAAAATTATCGTGACTGATCTCCTCATTATTATATATAAGTAATTTTGAATTTTCTCTTTCCTTTAAAGGGTATTTGGCAATCCTCTCGTCAGGTAAAGGATAGGTATACTCATCCATCCGAATGTTTTCGGCTATCTTTTCTCCGGTTGTTTGTTGTTTCTCTGCCAATATTTATGGTTTTTCCTATTGTTGCAAAAATAGGTAAATTTGTTGCGTTTGAAAACAGATAGGATATTTGATAAACAACATTATTTATGAAATTCAGAATTGGAGATAAGGTTAAATTTTTGAATGATACAAGTAAGGGGATCGTAACAGGATTTGTAAATGAGAAAATTGTTCTTGTAAAGATAGAGGAAGGGTTCGAAGTACCTGTATTGAAAGATGAAATAATTCCAACCGGTGATTCAATTGAATATTCCGAATCATTTTCAATACAAGGTGATGAAACAAATAAAAACCAGAGGGATGAAGAAAATTTAACTTTTATTGAATCCAATGATCCTGAATCCGGAGATGAGCAGAGAAACCAGATAATTAAACTTGCCTATATACAAGCTGCGCACACCGAGGATGATTCACCAGGCTTTGAATTGTATCTGATAAATGATGGTCCTTACAATATATTTTATAATCTTGGAAAGCAAAAAGCCGGTAATGTAAATGTTATTTCGGGTGAAAAACTTGAGGCTGATACAAAGATACTTATACGTGACGGGGATATTAATGAACTTGATGCTATAGGTAAAAAACTCCTGTTTCATTGCCTGTTTTTTAAAGATGGGATATACAGGTTTTTGGCTCCTTTTAACACAATAATTGATCTCTCGTCTATTGATTTGCTGCAACGGAAATATTACAGGGAGAATGAATATTTTGATGAAGAAGCAATAATAATTCCGGTGTATTCAGATAAAATAGAAGATGATATTTCTGATAAAAAAGAAATGGAGAATATGTATTTATCAAAGGAAATAAAGAATAAAGATATACCTGTTATTAGAGCACCAAAACCCGAAAAGAAAAACACCGATATCAGTGAAATTGATCTTCATATCACTGAAATACTTGATGATCATCGTGGTATGTCAAACGGAGAGATACTTCAGGTACAACTTGACAGGTTCACAACTTCTCTTGAGGGAGCTTTAAAAACTGATCGGAAAAAGATAGTCTTTATTCATGGTTTGGGTAATGGAAAGTTGAAATTTGAAGTGAGAAAACTACTTGACACAAAATACAACTACCTTAAATATCAGGATGCTTCTTTTAAAGAGTATGGGTACGGTGCTACTATGGTTATATTAAAATAGAGTAGAATAAATGACAACCAACCGCTCAAACCAACTCGCAAAGGTTTTATTATTTACCAATACGAATTTTTTGTTTATTTTTACCGTTTAAATGAAAGCTGTTATTAAAAATATAACAATAAAATTTGCAATAATTTGCATGATTGGCATTATTGGCTTGTTAACAATCAACAATGTCATGTTTCTTCACAGTCATAAATTAGACAACGGAAATATTGTAACACATGCTCATCCATATGATAAGTCAAACGATTCTGCACCAATTAAATCACATCATCATTCAAAAACAGAATTAATATTCCTTGAGAATATTCAGCTACTTTTTTTATTCACATTTCTATCTTTTTTTGTCTTAGATGTTACAAAAAAGAAAAGTTATATTGTAATTAGCCCGCAATTCTATCCTCAGAGCTTCAAAATCCTCTACCAGGGCAGGGCACC
>JAUWPX010000126.1 GCA_030611395.1 Bacteroidota bacterium
TCACCTCATCACCTCTTCTCATCTTCACCCTTTCACTCTTCCGGGATTGTTCCTGATAAATGCTTTCCAGCTTTTATTACCTGTATCTCCGCCAGGCATTTGCTTCTGGAAAGAATGACACAATGCTGCTGCCAGTCCATCGGATGCATCCAGCCCACCGGGCATATCATTTATATCCAGGATATTCTCAAGCAGGTTGGCAACCTGTTCTTTTGAGGCATTGCCGTTGCCGGTTATAGCCATTTTTATTTTTCGCGGGGCATATTCAAAAATTGGAAGCGACCGGTATAATGCTGCAGCCATAGCAACACCCTGTGCCCTTCCAAGCTTAAGCATTGATTGAACATTTTTGCCGTAAAAAGGCGCTTCAATAGCTATTTCGTCAGGGTGAAACTCATCAATAAGAGAAAGAATACGTTCAAATATCTTTTTTAATTTACTGTAATGATCGCTTAGACCGGCAAGTTTAATAACTCCCATTGTAATAACCCGTGCTTTATTGTTTTCTACTACAATAATACCATATCCGGTAATTGTTGTTCCGGGATCAATGCCTAGTATAATACGTTCTTTGATCAAAATAAATGAGGTTGTATAATTAAATTGCCCCTTTTTCTAACAGCTCCTTGTAAGAGACTTTTTCTTTGTGTGTTTTTACTTTCCTGCCCTTTGTACCGGAGAAGCTGCTGTTTTCAAGGTAATAGATTGCTTCTTTAAGACATGCTTCTTCCCGGTTATCAAAAGCCCGTGTGAAATCATCATTACATAAAGCATCCGGTTGTATTCCATCATAATAATCGCTTTCATCTTCTGAGTTGGCAATCCTGAAGGTTATTGGCAGGTATACATAATCTTCATACTGGAATACTCTCATTCCAACAGGTTTGCCATAGGTTACATCACCAATTGTTTTAACATCAATATGTGGTTTAAGTCCGTTTATCAAGGCTTCACTTGCAGAAGCTGTTCCTCCGGTAGTTAGAATTATTACCCTGTTGAGATTAAGTGAATTGGTTTGTTTTTCGAAAATTGCAGAACTATTCTCATTACTTTTTTTATCATTGTAAATAAACTTTGTAAATATTTCGCCAGAAGTGTTTTCGCCTGTAATAAGACTTGCCAGCGATGTTGCTACATCCATAAATCCACCGGGATTATACCGCAGATCAAGGATCATTTCTGTAGCTCCTGTTGAATTAAAGAAGGAAAAGACCTCTGTAAATTCTTCGGTTGAGGGCTGCATAAACTCCTGAAACACCATATGTGCAGTTACAGTGCCATTTACATGGAGTGTATCATAATATAATACAGAATTTCTCTGTATTTCCTTTTTGGCGGTGGTGATTGAAACAGTGGAATCGGCGGGTATAATAAATTCTATCGTGTTCTCATATCCAACTGTTTTGTCACCGAAGATTGTGGAACCATTTTCTGTTGTGATCGGTGTTCCGTTCACTTTGTTAATGATCCAGCCCCTTCTTACTCCCTCATCATAAAGCGGAGAGTCTTTGAAGACAAAAATAATCCGGACATTTCCGTTATCATCAAACCCCCAGCTGAAACCGTGTCCGATATATTTACCTTCGATCATCCTTGATTCATATTCCTGCTTTGACATTATATAGCTGTAAATATCTTTTGGCAAATACCTCATGGCTTCGAGCAAATCTTCAGGTGTGTCATACTGACTTTTATCTACATCGGGCATTTCATTATACCAGAGGTACCACTCGTTCATCAATTCATAAAATTGATCCCTGGCCTTGATCTCGGCGGATGGGGGTGGATCATCTTTCTCACATCCTGTAACAAACAAAAAAAAGATACCTGAGAGCACCAATATACCGGTGATATAACTGTTAATAATTTTCTTTCTCATCATCTATCAAATTAACTGCTATTCTTTTTTTAATCGCAATTTCTGGACCAGAATTCCGGTAATGATTAAAACAAGTCCGGCAATGGTTGTTAAATAAATATATTCTCCTACAAAAATATGGATAAAAACGAGAGATAAAAATGGAGCCAGGTAAACATATATACTTATCCTGCTAGCCGATTTACTTATTCTGAGAGCTTTAAGCCAGAAAACGAAGGTAATACCCATTTCAAAACACCCTGTGTAAATTGCCGCTGCCAGTCCTTTTAATGGTGGTGCCTGTATATTGCCGGTAATAATATTGGTAAGTACAATAAATACTGTGGCAAATAAAAAACTAAGGAATAGTTTAACCTCTTCATTACGGTTATCACGAACATTATAAATAAAAAACAGTGACCATATCACTGAACTTCCAAGCGCCAGTCCTACTCCAAGAGGATTGGAATTCCCGGGTTTTAGCAGATCTCCCTGAGTAGAGATAAAATATACCCCAATAAAACTGATAAAAAGAGCAATAAAACTACGGGTTGAAACTTTTTGCTTTAATAATGGAATGGACAAAAATACAAGTACTATTGGCCATACCATATTAAGTGGCTGGGCTACCTGGGCCGGCAGTAATGAATAAGCCTTAAAGAGGATTATATAATAGAGGAAAGGATTAAGAAGACCCATAACGGATGATCTGAAAAGATTGCCTGATGACTGGGTTTTAATTAAATGAAGTTTTCCCTGAAAGAGAAGGATAAAGAAAAGAAGAATTGTCGAAGTGATGGAAGCATACATCAGGAGTTCAAGGAAATTGAGGTATCTCAGAGCCAGTTTAAAAGCTGTGGCAACAGTGGACCAGAAAAATATGGCCAATCCTGCATAAATAAATGCTTTGTTATGGGTTTTCATGAATGTTTTAGTCGTTATTTTACTCGCTATCGGTCACATGCTTTTATATAGTGAAA
This sequence comes from Bacteroidota bacterium, assembly GCA_030611395.1. Taxonomy (GTDB): domain Bacteria; phylum Bacteroidota; class Bacteroidia; order Bacteroidales; family VadinHA17; genus JADFUQ01. The sequence goes on from JAUWPX010000126.1 coordinate 2,839, forward strand.
CAGGATTTTGCGAGGAGCATAGCGACGAAGCAATCTCTCAAGAACAACCGGAATCTTAAAAGAGAACTATCATAAGCTTTACGAAAAGCCCGGGGAGATTGCTTCACTACGTTCGCAAAATCCTTTTTCAACCTATAAAATCCGTATAAAACTACATTTCTTCGTGGCAAAGTACTACAGCGAATCAAATTTTTTTTCCTTTCTCTCTTTTCAGTTTATAATATCAAACCCGATATATGGTCTAAGTATTTCGGGAACCACAATACCTTCCGGTGTCTGGTTATTTTCGATTAATGCAGCAACAATTCTTGGTAGTGCCAGGGCACTTCCGTTAAGTGTATGGGCAATATATGTTTTTTTGTTTCCCTTTTCTTTAAATCTTAGTTTAAGACGGTTTGCCTGGAAAGATTCGAAATTAGAAACTGAGCTGACTTCAAGCCATTTTTTCTGGGCTGCTGAAAATACCTCAAAATCGTATGTAAGCGCTGAAGTAAATGAAAGATCACCTCCACAAAGTCTCATTATCCGATATGGCAGTTCCAGTTTTTGTATCAATCCTTCAATATGACCGGTCATTTCTTCAAGGGTTTCATATGATTTCCCGGGGTGTTGTATTTGTACTATTTCAACCTTATCAAATTGATGCAGGCGGTTAAGTCCTCTTACATCTTTACCATATGAACCTGCCTCTCTTCTGAAACAAGGTGTATAAGCTATGTTTTTTACAGGCAATTCATCAACATCAAGTATCACATCCCTGTAGATATTTGTTACCGGCACTTCGGCGGTAGGTATCAGATACAGGTTGTCTGTTTGAATATAATACATCTGACCATCCTTATCAGGCAACTGACCGGTACCATAACCTGAATCTTCATTAACAATAATTGGTGGCTGAATTTCAAGATAACCGGCTTTTGTTCCTTCATCAAGGAAGAAATTTATTAAAGCCCTTTGGAGCTTAGCCCCCTTTCCTTTATATACTGGAAACCCGGCACCAGTGATCTTGTTACCAAGTTCAAAATCAATAATATCATATTTGCCTGCAAGTTCCCAGTGGGGTAGTGCGTTGCCGGGTAGTTCCGGGAACTCTCCTCCTGATCTTATTTTTTCGTTATCATCCTCACTGTTACCGGATGGTACAGATTCATGAGGAATATTAGGGATACGGATAAGCTGGTTGTTAAGTTCTTTTTCGGTTTCAACAACCTCTTTATCAAGTTTCTTAATTTCCTCTTTTAACTTTCCTGTTTTTTCTTTTGCCAGGGTTACTTCATCAATTCTTTGTTCCCTGAACAGACTCCCAATATTTTTTGAGAGTTTGTTTAACTCAGCCTTCTTTTTTTCGGTATCCTTCAGTATTTCTCTCCGTTTCTTATCATATTTGATTATCTGTTCAATGATCTCACCGGCATCAAAATTTTTAATTTTTAACTGTTTTATTATTTCACCGGAGTCTTTTTGGATACGTTTAATATTTAGCATATGACAGGTTTTTATTTTATAGTGTAAAAATAAAAAACTCCTGATTATTTACAGCAAAAGCGGCAAATTGATCAGGAGGCTTTGGCAGAAATATTTCAGTTTCTTACTTTGACTCGGGTATTATAGAGACAAAAGATTTATTGTTTTTCTTTTTTCTGAATTGAACATGCCCGTTAATAAGAGCGAAGAGGGTATGATCTTTCCCAATTCCAACATGTTCTCCCGGATTGTGTTTGGTTCCTCTTTGCCTTACTATTATATTACCTGCTTTGGCAAGCTGACCTCCGTAAAGTTTCACTCCCAGACGTTTACTTTCTGATTCTCTACCGTTACGGGAACTTCCCATTCCTTTCTTGTGTGCCATATCTTTAAGCTTTAAGAGTTATCTGATAATTATTCTTTAGTTTTTTTTGGAGAAGTTGTCTTTATTGCTGTTTTTTTTGGAGAAGTTTTAGCCCCTGTTATAGGTTTTGCTTTTTTAGCAGCCGGCTTTTTTGTTGCCGGGGTTGATTTTACAGACTTGGTTGCAGTGGTTTTCGCTTTGGCTTCACTGCTTTTAGCAACGGGCTTTTTGGCACTTACAGCTTTTGGTGTTGCTTTTACAGCTTTTGGTGCTGCTTTTTGTGTTTGTGCAGGTTTGGTTGTTTCCTTTTCCGCGACACTTTTTGTTGCTCCTTTTTCGATTATTTCATCAATAATAATATGAGAAAGGTATTCGCGATGTCCTTTAAGTACCTTTATCCTTTTCTCCTTTTTTTCTTGAATACTTTTACCGTATCTCCTTTCATATGTTCAAGAATTTTACCTCTGATCAGGGCTCCTTTTATTACCGGAACACCTACCTCTACCTTATCATCATTATCAATAAGTAGCACCTTATCAAATTCAACTTTATCTCCTTCTTCTCCATTAAGGCGGTGGACAAATATCTTCTGGTCTTTTGTTACCTTGAATTGCTGACCGGCAACATCTACGATTGCGTACATTCTTCTCTGTTTTACGTGTTTGTGTTAAAGAAATTGGATTGCAAAAGTAAAAAAATTAATTGAGATACAAATTTTTTATGTTTATTAATTTTCTGAATTTTGAATACTTGCCATTTTGGCCATCTTTGTTACGGGTTACATATTATTTTTTATCATTTAAAATCGTATAATGTTTAATTACTTATATATTT
>JAUWPX010000089.1 GCA_030611395.1 Bacteroidota bacterium
TTGGTTTTGATATTACCGGTAAAATTGAAGAAAAGGGTATTGAAAACCGGTACGTTAACCGGTATTATCTTGACGACAACCTACTTAAGGACCGGAGTAATTTCTTTATGAATCAATTAGATAAGGATGCCGGTATTAACAGGGATTTTGAACCTTCTGCCTATTTTCACCAGATTTCTTCCTGGCTTAGCTATTATCAGCTTAATATGTGGGTATTTGGCGGGGTTATATTAATAGTGATGCTATTTTTATTGAGTCGTTTAAATTTAATACAGGCAGGTATGTTTACCGGAGGTTTTGCTGCTTCATCATCGGAAGTGATACTGCTTATTACTTTTCAGATAATTTATGGGTATGTGTACCTTATGTCCGGTGTTATTATTGCCGTTTTTATGGGTGGTCTTACCCTTGGGGCATTAACCGGTCGCAGAATATTTAAAACTTTCGGACCGGTAAGTTACAGTGGTAATCAATTGGCAATTGGGCTATTTGCACTATTATTACCCCTGGTTATTAATATTTTAAAACCAATTACCGGTTACCCGTTTATTGTACATTTTATCTTTTTTATTTTAACGATAGCCATCTCCTTCCTGGTAGGGACATTATTTTCAATAGGCAGCCATATACAAAAGGGGAATGTTCCTGCTGTTACTTCCGGTATCTATAGTGCTGATCTGGCAGGTTCAGCATTCGGAGCCCTGATAGTGTCTGTCTTTCTTATACCACTTATTGGGCTGGTTAAGGTATCAATTGCAGTGGGATTGATTAATGTTATGTTTGCCGGTATAACATGGATGAACAGGAAGAGGTTGTAAGCAAAGAGCGAAGGGCTAAGAGCAAAGGGCAATGAACTCATTTACAGGCATAACTTTTAACATCTTCTTTTTTTGTAATTTTACATCAATACATGTCTGTCCATAAAATCAGTAGGTTTTAGTTAAATTGAATATCGAACAAGGAACGCTGATTTTAGATTTCAGATTTTCAGTTACTTCACAAATCGTTAATCGGTGTTCCTTGTTCTTAAATCAACTTTTACTTACTTTATAGACGGGATCTAATTAGATATATGTATACCGAGGATTTTGCAAATTAAAGGAGATCAAGAATGAAAGAATCAAAAAAGAAAATCAGTAAAAGACAATTCATGAGATATTCGCTGGCAAGTATAGGTGGTATTGCCTGTGCTCCCATAACCGGTTTGTTTGGGAAGAATCCTGTTTCAGCAATAGCTAATCCTCCTGAAAAACTGTGGAAATGGAGTCGTGAGGCAATGTATTATACTACCACCCCGCGTGGATTAAAATGTTTACGATGCCCTAATGAATGTACAATAAAGGAAGGTGAGTTGGGTGATTGTCACAATCATCTCTCTTATAATGGCAAATTATACACTATAGCATACGGAAATCCCTGTGCGGTGCATATTGACCCGATAGAAAAAAAACCACTATTGCATTTTTTACCCGAAAGCAGTGCTTTCTCAATTGCAACTGCCGGTTGTAATCTTGCATGCCTTAACTGCCAGAACTGGTCTATTTCACAGAAAAGTCCGCGTGAAACCCGGAATTTTGACCTTATGCCGGATAAAGTTATTGAAGCGGCTATTAAAAATAATTGTGAATCAATAGCATATACATATTCTGAACCTATTACATTTTATGAATACACTTACGATACTGCAATATTGGCACGTAATGCCGGAATAAAAAATGTAATGGTTTCAGCAGGGTATATTAATGAAGAACCTATGAGGAAACTTGCCCGTGTAATTGATGCAGCAAATATTGATCTTAAGTCGTTTAAAGACAGTATATACCTTAAGTTAAATGCAGGAAAACTTGAACCTATACTTCGTACTCTGAAGATTTTGAATGAGGAGGGTGTATGGTTGGAAATAACAAATCTTATTATTCCGGGTTGGACAGATGATTTTGATATGATAAGAGAAATGTGTGATTGGCTTTATAAAAACGGGTTTGCTGATAATCCATTGCATTTTAGTCGTTTTCAGCCGTCATATAAACTAACACAACTACCTCCTACTCCGCTGTCAACTCTTACTAAGGCAAGAGAAATTGCATTGGATGCTGGAATTAAATATGTTTATATTGGTAATATTCCGGGAACGGAAGCCGAGAATACTTTCTGTCCTGATTGTAATAAGATTCTTATGAAACGACGTGGTTACAGGATTCTGTCGAATCATATTAAAAACGGGAAGTGCGAGTATTGCGGTGAACCTATTGCAGGAGTATGGGAATAAAATATAATTACTAACTTTGATCATTTTATGCTGAAAATTAACGAAAAATGGTCCTTCTTAATAAATAACCTACTTAAAGGGATTTTCTGGCTTGCCTTTATCCTGGTGGTTTTCGTTCTGGTTAAAAATGAAATTGATCTGAAATCGTCTCCTGTAATTGATTCAATTCAGGATAAGCCAATATTAGTTCTTCTTATCTATATTTTTTCAGAAGTTGCTTTCGGGATAATCCCACCTGAGTTTTTTATGCTCTGGTCGCTTCAATATACTGATCCTTTACATTATGGTCTGATTATATTATTACTTGCCGTTATCTCTTACATGGCGGGTATATTAGGTTACTGGATCGGAGTATTCTTTCACAGGACAAGGTGGTATAAATATCTTCACGAAAAGTATTTATATAAATACCATGGAACAGTAAACCGGTTTGGGCTTTATTTAATTGCCATTGCCAGCATGACACCAATACCTTTCGCGGCTATTTGTATGATAGTTGGGAGTGCCAGGTATCCATTCAGGAAGCTTTTATTATATGCCTGTTTCAGATTCCTGAGGTTTGGTTTATACTCATTTCTTATTTGGCAGGCGAATATTATTGGGTGATGTAGTTTGTTGAGTAGTTAAGTAGTTGAGTAGTTATGTAGTTGAGTGAGTTGAATAGTTATTGTCAAGCAACTTTACTCCTCGTAGAAAAATCTGGAAACAAGTGAAACAGGTATCTCTTCAAAATAACGGTTTGAGGGATGAATATTTTCAGGAGCATTTGACAGGATTTCTTCAGGTGGTTTTTCCTTTTCGTTTCTTAATCTTTCAAAAAATGTTCCGGAAGTCATATCCCTGTCTGTTTTTTTCCTTGAATCAGAAAAAACATAAAGCTCTTTATTATAGTGCTTGCATGCAAGTGCAATAAGCATACTCCCTGTTTTATTTATAAAACTCTTTTCAAAAATGGCATCTGCGCCCAGTATAGCGTAATCAATTACCGGTATAAACAAACTAACTGATGCATCGGTTATCAATGTAATATTCAGTTTTTTCCTTGCAAGGAACTTTGCCTGAAGTATACCTTCTTTTGCCGGATATGACACAGTTTGTATGATGTCCGGACAAATATCCTTTTTACATAAAATGTTGAAAACGGATCTGATAGTTAAACTATTACTATGCAACAGAACTTTCTTGTTTTTCAAATCAAGATTAGTAACAACAGATGCAGCTATTCTGTCATTTACATCTTTCCATTTGCTTTTATATGATAACAGGAACTGTGACATCTCTTTTTTTATATCATTGGTTGGGAACCGGTATCCTTCAAGTACTTTCAGCCTGCTATTGAATGCCCTGTAAAAATGAAAATATATTGAAAAACCCTGGAAACCATCAATTAGCCGGTTTAGAACACTCTTCAGATCCTGTATAGAATAACTGCCTGCATCATTATGATATTCCTCCAGCAGATCCAGTAACCTGGCAAGAAGTGCTGATGAACCTGAACGATTGTCGCTCAGTAATTTATCTATTTCTTTGTAAATGTTCATGTAATGTTTTTCGACATAAAAGTAAGAATTTAGATTATTTTTTGTATATTCCTGAAAATAAATAATTAACAAAATTTGTACAAACTTAATTCAAACATTTCCACAAATTCGACCGGATTCAAGGAGAAAAGAGAGGCGAATTTAAAATTACTTGAAGAATATAAAAAGAAAATTCGCAAGTTACAGGAGGGCGGAGGAAAAAATGCCATTGATAAACACCGGTCGAGAGGCAAGCTACTTGCACGTGAAAGGATAGATTTGTTAATTGATCCGGATACACCTTTCCTGGAGCTTTCGGCAATGGCAGCTTACAATCAGTATGATAATAAGTTCCCATCGGCAGGAATTGTTACAGGAATAGGTATTATCCGTGGCAGGGAGACCATAATTGTGGCTAATGACGCTACAGTGAAAGGTGGAACATATATATCTGAAACCATCAAAAAACACATCCGTGCGCAGGAAATTGCTATGGAAAACCGCTTACCTTGTGTCTACATGGTAGATTCAGGTGGAGTTTTTTTACCGGATCAGGCAAAAGTTTTTCCAGATAAATATGATTTCGGCAGGATTTTCTTTAACCAGGCAAGGTTGTCAGCAGAAGGAATACCACAATTATCTATTGTTATGGGATCCTGTACTGCCGGTGGTGCTTATGTTCCTGCTATGAGTGATGAGACAATTATTGTAAAAAAGCAGGGAACAATTTTTATTGGTGGTCCTCCATTAGTTAAGGCTGCTACAGGTGAGGAAGTTACAGCTGAAGAACTTGGTGGTGCTGATGTTCACACTTCAGCTTCAGGTGTTTCTGATCATTTTGCTGAAAATGATAAACATGCCATTCAGATTTGTAGAAATATTTTTGAAACACTTCCACTCCCTGAAAGGCAAGCACTTGATCTTGCTCCAATTGAAGAACCTGCATACGATCCTGAAGAATTGTATGGAATAGCCCCTATTTCTATAAAGCAACCGGTCGATTCAAAAGAAATTATTATGCGGATGGTTGATGGTAGCAAATTTCATGAGTTTAAACAGCGTTATGCCCCAACACTGACAACCGGATTTGCCAGAATTATGGGATATCCTGTTGGAATTCTTGCAAATAATGGAGTATTATTCTCCGAAACTTCTCTGAAAGGAACTCATTTTATTGAATTATGTACATATAGAAAAATACCTATCATTTTCCTGCAGAATATTACAGGTTTTATTGTTGGCAAACAGTATGAAAAGAAAGGAATTGCACGGGATGGAGCCAAATTGGTGCATGCAGTAGCAAATGCTACGGTACCAAAGTTTTCAGTAATTTTCGGAGGATCATTTGGAGCAGGTAATTATGCAATGGCGGGCCGGGCATACGAACCAAGGTTGTTATTTATGTGGCCGAATGCAAGAATATCTGTCATGGGTGGCGATCAGGCAGCTGATGTACTGGTTACCATAAAAAGAGATCAGTATGAAGCAAAAAATAAAAAAGCTCCGGAAGAGGAATTGAAAAAACTAAGAAACGAAATATTGAAAAAGTATAATTACGAAGGTTCTGCTTACTATAGTACATCACGATTATGGGATGACGGAATAATTGACCAGGTGGATACAAGGAAAATACTGGCTATGGGGATATCAATGTCTCTTAACAGGGAGTTCCCTGATCCAAAATTCGGAGTGTTCAGGATGTAAACCAGTCCACAGTCGACAGTCGGCAAAAAAAAACATGAAGGGATTTACAACTCTTTTAGTAGATTTTGAAGATGACATAGCTGTTATATGGCTTAACAGACCGGAGATACATAATGCTTTTAATGAAGTATTGATCTCGGAACTGATTGATTGCTTTGAAGAAATTAATAAGCTGGATAAAATCAGGGTGATAATTTTAAGAGGAAAAGGGAAATCCTTTTGTTCAGGAGCTGATCTTAACTGGATGAAGGATGTTGCGAATTATACATATGAACAAAACTACAGAGAAAGTTACCAGCTTTCAAAATGTTTCCATACAATTTATACATGCAAAAAGCCAACAATAGCAAGGGTTCACGGAGCATCTATTGGAGGGGCTAATGGTTTACTTGCTGCATGTGATATGGCATATTGCGATCATGACACGGTTTTTTCTCTTAGTGAAGTAAAAATTGGAGTCGTTCCTGCATGTATTTCTCCATATATAATAAAAAGAGTTGGCGAATTTGCAGCAAGGGAACTGATGTTGACAGGCAGGCGAATTAAAGGAAAAGAGGCAGAATCATTCCGCCTGGTTAACAAATCACTTAACGTTAATGAGCAGGAATCATATATTAAATCGGTTATCGAAAAATTGCAGACCGGTGGACCAAAGGCAATTGAGCATTGCAAAAAACTGATATACAATATATCAAACAAGCTAACATTAGATCAGGCGCTGGAGGAAACGGCAAGAATAATTGCAGATATAAGAAAATCAGAAGAGGGCCAGGAAGGAATGCAGGCTTTTCTTGAAAAAAGAGTTCCGAAATGGGTAAACCGGAAGAATATATCGCAGAGACGCGGAGATGCAGAGGCGCAAAGAAGAGAAATGTGAAGAACTCAACCTCAAACCTCAAACTCTTTAGAATGAAGAAGATGCCATAGTTAAGATAGAGAAAATATGAAG
>JAUWPX010000370.1 GCA_030611395.1 Bacteroidota bacterium
GGGGAACAAGACGTTGATACAAAAGCTGTAACGCCCAGAATAAATGCCAAAGTCATTGGAGCAAGCAGCGATCATTTGATTTTGCATTCTGAAAACTATATTGAAGTAGGATGTGAAATAGAATTTGATATTAACTATTCATCCTTGCTCCGGTTATCGACTTCCCCTTATGTGAAGAAAGTGTTTATTTAATTCTTTGTAAATACAGTAATGTTATTCCCTTAAAAAAAGACTCTTCGTAGGAAATGCCGGTTCGCAGGTCAGGTTCATATGCAGTTTCCGCAGACCGGCTTCATCCCCCGGAGTGGGAATATGGGTCAGATGAACTTCACAGTTCCTGAGTTCCTTCAATTTCTGGACCGCCATCTGGGCGGCGGGATTCGATATAGCAGATATCCCCAGTGCGATCATGGTTTCTTCCAGGTTGAGGCTGACCATCCTGCCCTTCAGGATCTCTTTTTTAAGAAAAGCAATTGAATCGATGATACTTTTTGGCAAAAGGTCCATGCTATCCGGAAGTTCTGCCAGGTGTTTGGTAGCATTCAGGATAAGACTGGACACAGCATGCATGAGAGGCGAATTCTTACCTGTGATGATGGTTCCGTCCTTCAGTTCAATGGCTGCCCCACTAAAGATGCCTTCATTTCCCTTTCCCTGTTTTTCTGCTTCTTTTGCTGCCTGGATGGCTGGTGCCACAACCTTCCTGTCATCCACACTTGCATTCACCATCTCCATGATCATCTCAGCCCTATTGAGTGTATCTCTGTCCACCAGTCCCATTGCATACTCCACCGCACACCTGTAATATCTCCTGATGATCTCCTGGTGACTGGCTTTCTGGATTACATCATCATCCACAATTCCGGCACTGGCCCTGTTAACGCCCATGTCAGTGGGTGATTTGTACATTGATTCTTCACCAGTAATCTTTTCAATAATTTTTTTAAGCAGCGGAAAGGCTTCATTATCACGATTATAATTGACTGATTTGACATTATAAGCTTCCAGGTGGTGATAATCAATTTGTACCATGTCTTTCAGATCCACGGTAGCTGCTTCGTAAGCTATATTTACCTTGTGCGAGAGGGCAAGGTTCCAGATAGGAAAAGTTTCGAACTTGGCATAACCGGCCTTTATACCCTTTTTGTAATCATGGTAGAGGTTGCTGAGGCAGGTGGCCAGTTTGCCGCTCCCTGGCCCCGGAGCAGTTACTACTACAATTGGCTTGCTGGTTTCAATGTATTCATTAGACCCGTAGCCATAGTCGCTGACGATATGATCAACATTCGATGGGTACCCCTTGGTGAACTTGTGTGTATATACCCGTATCCCATTACGTTCCAGCTTGTTTTTAAAGGATCTGGCAGCCGGCTGGTTCTCGTAGCGGGTAATGACAACAGCAGAAACATCAATTCCCCATTCCTTAAAATCATCAATGGCCTTCAATGCATCGGAATCATAGGTAATCCCGAAATCAACCCTTATTTTCTTTCTCTCAATATCACCTGCATAAATACAAAGGATGATATCAATTTTGTCTTTTAATTTCTGCAACAGACGCATTTTTACATTTGGATCAAAACCCGGAAGTACCCTTGCAGCATGGTAATCAAACATAATCTTACCACCAAATTCAAGGTACAGCTTATCCTGAAAACGGTCAACCCGTTCAAGGATGGCTACCGTCTGCTCTTTCAAATACGCTTCGTTATCGAAACCGATTTTTTTAGAAGGATTAGGTTTTTGAGACATTAGTAATGAAAGTTTAAATAATAATTTCAAGATAAATAAATTATTTTGTTCTATATCGGTTTAAGAGTTTTTATATTCGTTTTAGAGTTTATGTATTGGTGTGTGGATCCCCTCTCTTTCGCTCCCTACTTTAACCTGCCGGCTAATACACATGTCTCTTTATAGTTCCTTACATTCCCTTTCAGATCAAATATTTCAATATAAACCAGATAAATGCCAATCGGTGCTTTTTGGTCCATATTATCAAGACCATCCCATGAAACTAATCCTTTAACAGATAACAGTTCATTTCTGATAAGGTGCCTGACAATC
>JAUWPX010000058.1 GCA_030611395.1 Bacteroidota bacterium
TAGGAGAGCTGTCGGCTGATTTAGTTCAGGATATGATGATAAGTCTTAAAAAGCATAACATTAACTATGCTACAACCTTTTCGTATGAAAGTATTTATGACGGAAAAAATAAAAATGTTGTGGTTAAAACAAACGTCAGTATTAATGATACAACATGGGATTATTGCCTTACTGTCAGTGATGAAGAATTGGGAACAGCACTCCAGTTATTCTGGAATACAAATCCATTGGAAGTTATTGCCATACTGCAACCCAGGGCATTTGATTTCAGTACAATCAGAAACCCAAATGCTATGATAAAGGTTGAGTACAGCGAAAACGATCCTGATTATGACAAAACAATGATCGTAAGCGTTACTAAAACAGACTCAACATCAAGACAATATATGAAGAATCTTAAGCTTTTTGCCGGGAAAAATGATGACATTATTTCTTTATTTGGTAATTCCACCCATCCGTACATGGCGCTTCTTAATGAAAATCACAATAACGGAAGGTCTTTCTGTTTCCAGGCCAGGAACAATGTACCAAGAGATATTGCCATTGCAAGAATTGCATTGCCAACAATACTACAAACAGACATGTCTAATATATGGGTTGATTTCAGTGTTGATCAGGTTTTATCCGATGAGATTGATATTGTTTACCCTAATGTTGATCAGACCACTCTTACTCAGATCAAAGTTGTATTTTTAACCAATGCCATCGGACCGGCATATTTTACAGGTGAACAGGGATTTGTGTCAAACGCGGGAAATATTCCTGATGATGAGGGCTTTACACAAGACTTTATGAACATGACAGGACTTACCCCCTGGGTCCCGTCCGAAATAAATCAAATGACAATAACATTTTCAACAGATTCAACCGTGATTAACTAAAAAAATAAACTATGAAACTTTTACTAATTAGCAATTCAACCAATGCAGGAGAAGCATATCTTGATTATCCCAAACAACAAATAAAGGATTTTCTGGGAGAAAAACCCGTAAAGGCATTATTTATTCCCTATGCGGCGGTCACTTTCTCTTTTTCTGATTACGAAAAAAAAGTTTCAGAAAGATTCAGAGAAGTTGGGCATAATATTGTTTCCATTCACCGTTTTGAAGATCCTGTAAGAGCTGTTAAAGAGGCGCATGCTATTGTTGTTGGCGGAGGAAACACATGGCAACTTACAAGAATGATGCAGGAACAAGGATTGATATTTCCAATTGCAGATAAAGTTAAAAGCGGAGTTCCTTACATAGGGTGGAGTGCAGGGGCTAATGTTGCCTGTCCAACCCTGAAAACAACAAACGATATGCCAATAATTGAACCCAAAACTTTCTCTACTTTTAACCTGTTAAAGTTCCAGATCAATCCCCACTACCTGGATGCTAATCCTGAGGGACATGCCGGAGAAACCAGGGAAATGAGAATTGAAGAGTTTCTTGTTGCTAATCCTGACATTTTTGTTGTTGGATTAAGGGAAGGAACAATGCTACATATTGAAGAAGGTGAAATTGCTCTTATCGGCCCAAGACCGGTCAGGATATTTAAAAAAGGAGAAAAACCAATCGATCTTCCCCCTGGAGAAGACCTTTCTTTTCTCTTATAAAAAGCCGGTATGTATTTATTCCAGGAAAAAATCATTTTCTCATTTGTTAAAAACGATTATGTAGCATGAACAAATTATGGAAGGTTGTCCGTGTTTTACTATTCGCTGTTTTTCTCTCGGTTATTGCCGGAGCAATTTTCGCAATACTGTATGGGGATGAGATTACGAAGATTTTTGTAAAAGAAATAAATAAACATTTGGAAGCCAAAATTGAAGTGGGCGATATGAGGTTTTCAATGTTAAAGAAATTTCCCGCCGCATCATTAGAATTTAAAGACATAACCATTTACACACCAACAAATTTTACTAAAAAAGAAGATCCCCGTTTTAATAATGATACAGTCTTAATAGCTGAAAATTTGTTCCTTCAATTCAGCCTGACAGATCTGTTCAAAAAGAACTACATAATTAAAGCCATTCATATAAAAAGCGGCCATATACATATTGAAGTATCTGATAATGGTGAAAAGAACTTTATTGTGTGGAAAACAACAAGTGATACTAAAACATCAAAAGTAAAACTTCAACTAAAAGATGTCCGATTCACCAACATGGAAGCCACCTATTTTAACAGGATGAATCATTCTGATTTTAAGTTTTTCCTTAACCGGCTTAATATGCGGGGAGAATTATCAAAAGATTCCGGGAGGTTGGATATCAGCTCTGATCTGCTTATCAGGGACCTATTAATAAAAAAAACAAGTTATTTAAAAAATATGAATGCTGTTACATCTTTTAAGCTACAGGGAGTTAGCGGCAATTATGATATTATCAAGGGAAAAATCAGTGTTTCTGACCTGGACTTTCGGATAGCGGGTCAATTTCTTACTAACCCTGAAAAGAAAATGAATTTAAATATCATTGGAGAAAAACTTGATATTAGTAACCTGATTAATATTCTGCCTGAAAAAATATCGAAGAACATTAATAATTATCAGGGAAAAGGTATCCTGAACATAAACTCCAACCTGTCCGGACAGTATGGCCCCGGAATAGTTCCCCATATTGAATCCGGCTTTTTAATTACTGATAGCGAAATAAAAGAAGAAAACACCGGTTATTATCTGAAGATAAAGAAAGTTTCCGGCAGCTTTACAAATGGTTCTGACAACAAATGGTTAACCACAGTACTGGATATTAATCACTACGAAGTAAATATTGGAGAAAGCATACTGAACGGAAGATGTGTATTTACAGGCTTCCCTAACCCAATTATAGATTTTCATGCATCCGGTGAGATTGATTTTTCAAATTTTATTGGATTTTTCAATATTAAAAAAATCGAAAAATGTTCAGGAACAATCTATACAGATATAAGCCTCTCAGGCAAACTGACTGAAAACAGAAAACAAGGATGGGAATTTCTGATAAATATGGATCCCAGCGGATACCTTGAATTTGACGATGTTACTTTAAAAACTACGGGTAGTTATTTCGAATTTAATAATGTTTTTGGAAGATTGAATTTAAGAGATAAAATAATGCTTGATGGTATAAGAATGAATATTGGAGGCGATGAAATACAAATAGACGGCAAAATCGGAAACGTATTATCACAAATTTCCGGAAAAGATAAACCGCTTGTGCTTGAAGCTACTGTTCGTGCCGAATATTTTAATCCTTCTGTTTTTCTCGACAGTCTTATTCAAAAGGATGAAAAAAAATATAATTTAAAACCATATATTTTTCCCGAAAATTTTTATATGGATCTTAAGCTGCATATAGGATTGTTAAATTACAAAAAATTTACAGCTAACACTTTCAGCGGCAATTTATTATATAAACCCGGAATGCTTAATTTAAATTCCGTAACTTTCAAATCAATGAAAGGGAATTTTTCAGGAAGCAGCGTTGTATTTCAAGACATTAATGGCCAATTCCTTATACGTACTCAAAGCAATCTGGAAAACATAAATATTAAAGAATTATTCTATACTTTTAATAACTTTGGTCAGAAATTCATTACTGACAAACATGTAAACGGAATGCTTACAGGAGAAATTAGTTTTTCATCCCAATGGACAAATAGTTTACAAATAATAAAAAAGAATATTCTTGCTGAAAGTTCTGTGAAAATTACTGACGGAGAATTGATCGAATTTGAACCCATGCTTGGGCTTGCACGTTATATAAACGTTTCAGAATTGAAACACATACACTTTTCCGAACTTGTTAATCGTATAATTATCCGTGATGAAATAATTACAATCCCACAAATGGACATACATTCATCTGCTTTTAATATTTCTCTTTCAGGAACTCACAATTTTGACAATAATTTTTCATACAAAACAAAGGTTCTGTTATCAGAAGTACTGGCAGGAAAAACAAAGAGAATAAAGTCAGGAACAGAAGAATTTGGAGAAGTTGAGGATGACGGACTTGGAAAAACAAGTCTCTATCTCTCTATTGCTGGAAATACAGACGATTATAAAGTATCATATGACACAAAAACTGCAATGCAGAAAGTAAAAAAGGATCTAAATAATGAAAAGAAGGAATTAAAGAAAATTCTCCATCAGGAATTAGGCTTGTTTCGTAAAGACACCTCTACATATTCTTCCGATAATCTTTCTAATAAAAACAAATTCAAAATAATATGGGGTGAACCGGAAAAGGATTCATCGAAAATTGATACAATCCCAAAATCATCTTTCAGGATTCTGTGGGAAGAAAATGACACTTCTGAAATTAATAAATTATGAATATTTATGCCCGCAAAATAAGATGGAAATTTATTATTTTCCTGTCAGCCGTTCTTATAGCTCTGGGGTCCTTATTCTATACAAATACACTTGTCCGTCAACTCAAACAGGAGGAAAAGAACAAAGTTGAATTATGGGCAAAAGCAACAGAACAACTTATTGATCTTGATATTACAGAAACCAATTTTGGATTTCTTTTCGAAATAATTGAAAACAATAATACCGTTCCTGTTATTCTTGTTAATTCTGATAATGAAATTGTTTCAACCCGAAACCTGGATCCTGTAAAAGAAAACAATCATGATTACCTTGTAAGGCAATTGAAAAAAATGAAAAACCAACATGAGGCTATTGAATTTTCAATTGGTGATAACAGTAATAATTATATTTATTATAAAGATTCAATTCTGTTATCAAAACTTGAGCTTTTTCCATTCGTCCAACTCGGAGTTATCATCCTGTTTATCCTTATTTCATATTTTGCCTTCAGCACATCACGTAAAGCCGAACAAAACCAGGTTTGGCTTGGTCTCTCTAAAGAAACGGCACATCAACTTGGTACACCAACTTCTTCACTTGCCGCGTTGGCAGAATTACTAAAGATGAAGGATCTTGATGAAAAAATATTGAAAGAACTCGAGAAAGATGTTTTACGTCTTGAGAAAATTACTGAAAGATTTTCAAAGATTGGATCCAAACCCTCGTTAAAATCTATAAACTTATTTAATGTAATAATGCGTGCTGTAACATATATTAAATCGCGGTCATCAGAAAATGTAAGATTTAATATCAGTTTTTCTGAAGAGGACGAGCTTAATCTGCCATTGAATTCTGCTTTATTTGAATGGGTTATTGAAAATCTTTGTAAAAATTCCATTGATGCAATGAACGGGAAGGGAATTATCAATATTAATGTTCAGGACAACATTCAGGTAGCATATTTGGATATCACTGATACCGGACGAGGCATGAATAAATCAAAGTTTAAGACAATTTTTAAACCCGGTTACACAACCAAAGAAAGAGGTTGGGGGCTTGGCTTGTCTTTATCAAAACGCATTGTTGAAATGTATCATGACGGAAAAATATTCGTCAACTATTCAGAAATTAATAAAGGAACCACTGTTCGAATTGTGCTAAAAAAGTGATAAAACGAAATGATATAAACATAATGGCTCCTGTTGGTTCATTCGAGTCGCTTATGGCAGCCATCCAGGGTGGTGCTGATTCAATATACTTCGGGATTGAACAATTAAATATGAGAGCCAGGTCTTCACACAATTTTACAATGGATGATATGTTAAAAATTGGATCCATTTGCAAAGAACATGATATACAAACATATCTGACGGTAAATACTATCATATATGATAAGGATCTGGATTTTATGAAAAATGCTATCCGAAAAGCTAAAGAGCAAAAAATTGATGCAATTATCGCTTCCGATCAATCAGCTATTCAATATGCACATTCTGTTGATATACCAGTTCATATTTCAACCCAACTAAGTATCAGCAATATTGAAACAATTAAATTCTATTCGGGATATGCAGATGTAATGGTGCTTGCCAGGGAATTAGATCTGGAACAGGTCTCTGCCATTACCAAAACTATCAGGGAAGAAAACATCAAAGGACCAGGTGGAGGTCTGGTTGCAATTGAATTATTTGCTCATGGCGCACTGTGTATGGCTATCTCCGGTAAATGTTATTTGAGTCTTCACGAACAGAACTATTCAGCAAACCGGGGAGAATGTATGCAAACCTGCAGAAAATCTTATCTGGTTACTGAAAAAGAATCGGGATATGAACTGGAAATTGACAATGAGTATTTAATGTCACCAAAAGATTTGTGTACAATCAATTTCATTAACAAAATACTGGATGCCGGTGTTAAGATACTTAAAATTGAAGGCAGGGCAAGACCTCCGGAATATGTTTATACAGTTACCAAATGTTATGATGAGGCAGTAAAGGCATATATTGACGGCAGTTACGGAGAAGAAAAAATAAAAAACTGGAGACAAAGCCTATCCTCTGTTTTTAACCGTGGCTTTTGGGATGGATATTACCTGGGACAAAAAATCGGTGCATGGAGTCACCGTTATGGATCCAGGGCAACAAAAAGAAAAATCTATATTGGAAAAGCAATTAACTACTTTACTAAAATAAAAGTTGCAGAATTTAAGATTGAGACAGGAACTCTCAAAGCCGGAGATGATATTTTAATTACCGGACCAACAACCGGGGTTGTTTATTCGCATATAAAAGAGATACGGGTTGACAGAAAGCCGGTTAATAAAGCAACCAAAGGAGAATATTTCTCAATAGCAATAGAAAACCAGGTAAGGCGATCTGACAAATTATTTAAAGTAGTTGATGCCGGTGAGGTGAAACAGCAATAATCTTCCTGGCCGTAATAGCTAATGAATTATCATCTGTCTTAATATGTTCGACTATTCGGTTTTTCTTTTTATCAAGTCCGAAATTATATGCTTTATCATAATAGGATAAACTGATATCTATAGCTTCTTTAAATTTCTTTTCCCTGATTGCTTTCAGGCAGTTCTGTGTTTGTAAACCACCCAGGCGTTTTTGTATTTTTATGATTGACTGCTCAAGTTGTTCGGGATCAAACAGGGTGTATTCTTTTTCAAGTCTTCTAATTCTATCTTCCTTTATCATTTCAACAACAATTACCGGTGCCTGATTCATCTTTTCGTACAGCTCTTCAGGAATTGATACAGTACCAATATTTTTACTTTCATCTTCTATCCAAACGGACCTGTTTGGATCAATATCTTTCCAAACATCAAAAAGATTATTAGTAAATTGCTCGGTTGTTGGTTGAATTTCCTGACCCAGAGCGCCAAAAGCAGAGCCTTTATGATTCGCCAGGCCTTCCAGATCTATTATCTGTTGTCCCAGCTTTTCCATCTCATAAAGTATTTCTGTTTTCCCGGATCCTGTTTTGCCACCAAGAATAACTATTTTTTGGTTTTCAGACAATTTCTTACGAATATATTGCCTGTATGCCCGATATCCCCCGGTTAAAACAAAAGGCTTCAGGCCCGCCACAGAAAAAAGCCAGGCCATATTCTCACTTCTCATCCCTCCCCTCCAGCAATGTATCAGGAGTTCTTTTTTACCTGCAATTTTTTTAGCCTGCTTAATCAGCGAAACAAGCTTTATACCTGCAAATTCTAATCCGGTGTAAACAGCTACCTCCCTGCTTACCTGTTTATACTTTTTGCCTACTTCACTTCTTTCGTTATCATTAAAGAGGGGGATATTGTAAGACCCGGGAATATGTCCATTTTTGTATTCACCCGGAGAACGAACATCAATAACGGGCA
>JAUWPX010000257.1 GCA_030611395.1 Bacteroidota bacterium
CTATACTGTCTATTCTATCCCGGTAACTATCTGTGAAATACTGGATAAGCAATTTCCTGGAATAAGAAGTTACCATCAGTCAGTTCCGTTTATTGAACAGATCCTGTTAAAAAATCAACCTGGCGGGTTTGAATATTCTGCTTTTATCCATGTTACACCCGGTATTTTTGATATAGCTGTTTCACAATCCAAAAAACTTATACTCTATAACCAATTCCGTTACAGAAACGAAAACGATTTCATTTATTTTGTATTAAATATATTTGAGCAACTAAAGCTCAATCCTGAAAAAACACTTCTTTTACTCTCGGGAGAGATAACAAAAACATCCAAATACTATGAGTCTGTAAAAAAGTATATCAAATCTATCAAATTTGAAAAGCGTGATAGCCAATTCACATACAGTTATACTATTAATCAAATACCCGAACATACTTTCATTCCCCTGCTAAACCTTTACAATTGCGGATAATAAGCGGAAAATACCGGTCGAGATTAATACATCCGCCAAAAGGCATTAAAGTACGTCCTACTACCGATAAAGCCAAGGAAGGTCTGTTCAATATCCTGGCCAATCTTTTTGATTTCGATACTGCCGTGGTTCTTGACCTTTTTGCAGGTACAGGTAGTATTAGTTATGAATTTGCATCAAGGGGTTGTCCCTGTATTCATTTAGTCGAGATTAACAGCAGACACCTTGCATTTATCGAGAAAACGATTAAAGAGCTGGAATTTAACCAGATAAAGCCTTTCAGAACAAACGTTCTCACTTTTCTTAAGACATGTAGCTATAAGTACGATATTATTTTCGCCGATCCGCCTTTTAATCTTAAATGGATAGACTCAATCCCTGAACTTATTTTAAATTCCGGAATATTAAAAAGTAGAGGGAAAATAATTCTCGAACATCCCAGGAATAAAAACTATTCACATCTAACAGGATTTGAAGAAGAACGCAAGTATGGAGGAGTGCATTTCAGTATGTTTGAAAATATCACACCACTGGAAAACAGGAACATTCGCTAATAACATAAGCTGTTAATAATTAGTCGATAGTCGGCAGTCCACAGTCGGCAGTCCACAGTCGGCAGTCCACAGTCAGCAGTCAGCATTTTCTTCTCATCATTCAATCATTCATTCATTTACGCATTCACTCATTCATTAAGCGAATATCTCAAAACAACCTCCTGATATGCCGTCCATAAATATTCTCCCTTACTTCTTCGGATATAATTTCTGAATATTTTTCCAGCATATCCAGGTATATATCTCCATATTCTGCAGCAATTTTATAAGACAGATGAAGCAGTTGTCTGATGTTGGGGTTGTATTCCGGATGATTTGGAATATGCCGCAATGAATTAACAAATTTCTCTCCGCTCCATTGATTCACCTCTGAAGGATCGGGTAATTTCGACCGGTCGATATCGATAACAGTAGAATATGGTGCACTGAGCTCTTCGAACCGTTCAAGTCCTTTTGAATAGATTGATTTAACCAGCCCTAATGCTTCCCCACCGGCAAGTGCCAGTCCAATTAATTCTTCCAGCCATGTTGTACCTGCAGTTTTAACATGAATACCTTTATCGTGTTTTTTAATCAATTTACCCATAACCGGATAAATAGAAAACTTGTCACTACCCGAGTGTACACTAAGTTTAAGGTTTGCCGGTAAACCAAACTCTTTTATTGCATAATCTATAACCAGCAGATCTTCTTCAAACTCTTTGGCAAATTGATCAATATTGCCGGCATAATCTACACCTTTATTGAACCTGCCGGTAAATTTTGGTGCAATTGTCTGAGCAGGAATCCCAAACATAGAGATTGCACTCAGAATAAAGAATAATTCTACAGGAGTTTGTGGGAGATCAACCTCATCCATTGAAATTTCAGGAATAAAATTTCCTTCTCCTTTCTTTTCAATTATATAATCATATATCTTTTTTGCTTCCTGTATTGCAAAAAGAAATTTACCAGATATCTTTTCTAACTCCTCAGGTTTAACTATAAACGAGGATTCAATTCCAGGAACCCTCAACTCACCAAGATACTTCCTGTTCAGATCGATAAATGCCTCTATTTTCTCTATCTCTGCCTTTTTACCAATATAATCAGCCACATCCAGTGTGAAAAAATCCGAACTCTCAATAAAATCACTAACATTAGAAAGATTGATGTGATCTGCATCCACAAAATATGGCTGTGTCCAGTTTAGGTCTTTCACTGCTTTATCAGCTTCATTTCTTGTATCAGCAGGAATTGTATGAACGAGTGAATGTTCACGAAACGATTTATTCCAAACAGGTGTAATTTCAATTCCTCGTTTACCCGCCTTTCTGATAGCTTCGAGCTGTGCTTTTCCCTGGCAACCAAACCTGTCTCCAATTCCAAATGAGTATTTTCCTAATTCCATCTTTTTTTATTAATTCTGTGATGTGAAAACGCTTTTCTCTATTTTTTATTAAAAACGTGCAATTTAAAAAATATTAACGAAAAAGGGTGATGAGGTGATGAGGTGATGAGAGCTTTAACGATTCAAAAACCCCGTCAGCGGTAACAAACCCTGACGGTGGTTTGGTAAAAATTAAAAAAAAAACAGCGTTGCAAACATTCAACGTGTTCTGAAAAAGAAAACACCGGCCATAAATATGGACGGTGTTTGGATTTTTGCGGTGACGACGAGACTCGAACTCGCGACCTCCGGCGTGACAGGCCAGCATTCTAACCAACTGAACTACGCCACCTTTTTTTAAATTGCCATGCAAAAGTAATCCAATTTTTATTTCTACAAAAATATCAATACTGTTTTTTTAAATTAAACCTTATTTAAAAAAACTGATCTAATAAACAACATATCAGTGAGACTAGCTTTCTACAACGTAGAAACTTAGTCGAACAATCCCGATAGCGAAGCTCATCGGGAGAATAATGGAAATATTTCAGGAAAATTGAATGATATTTTGTTTTGAATAAGGGTATCTCCGTCTTTGTGTGTTTTATAATTGAATCCGAAAACAAAAACAAACAAAAAAATGAAAATAACGTATAACCTATTAAACTTAATAATATTGAAAAGAGATACATTTTGGTAACAGTTGTGGCAACATCATTTCTTTATACTTTATATGAAATTATATTGTTAAAATAGAAAACTGAATATTTTATACAATTAAAAGTAATAATCCTTGACAATTGATAATATTAACAATAAATTTGCAGCAAATCAACAACCATGAAATACCTTATCAGATAGATTCTTTAGATAATTTGTGACTGATTGTGGTATTTT
>JAUWPX010000397.1 GCA_030611395.1 Bacteroidota bacterium
TTGGCACAAATTCAACCAGGATTCTATTGATGACGGCTGGATAGTTGAAGATGGTTGTTTTGTAGCTCTTGGTAAAGGAGGTGATATTGGTGGCGATATAGTTACTGATGAGGAATATGACAATTTTGAGTTGAAAATGGAATGGAAAATATCTGCCGGTGGTAATAGCGGAATATTATATCGTGTTCTTGAAGGTGATTTTCCGGCGGTTTATGCAACCGGGCCGGAATACCAGTTAGTTGATGACATCGGATTTCCACAGAAACTGGAGGAATGGCAGACAACCGGAGCAAATTATGCAATGCATCCACCAAAGAATGCAAAGATAAAACCTGTTGGTGAATGGAATTCCTCGAGGATTTTTATAAATGACTCACATGTTGAACATTGGCTTAATGGCGAAAAAGTAGTTGAATATGAATTATGGACAGATGAATGGAAGGAAAAAGTTAAGAACTGCAAATGGAGTGAATACCCAAAATATGGGATGGCTCCTTCGGGGCATATTTCTCTTCAGGATCATGGCAGTAAAACCTGGTTCAGAAATATTAAAATTCGTGAATTGTATTTTCCTGAGTAACTAATCAGTCGGCAGTCACCAGTCAGCAGTCGAAACGAAGACACTGAATAATTACAATCCTGATACCTATTATGAAATATTTTAGAATAGCCCTTATAGTTTTTTTTATTACCCCAATCTGTGTTTCAGGAAACTTCGATAACCCTCCTCAGGAATTAGAAAACGGGAAATGGGTTTCTGTTTTTAATGGAAAAGATCTTGCCGGTTGGAATATCTATGGAACTGAGAAATGGTATGTAGAGGATGGAGAACTGGTATGTGAAAGTGGTCCTGAAAAGGAATACGGTTACCTCGCTACTGAAAAGAAATATACCGATTTTGAGTTTAAAATCGACTTTATCCAGGAATCGAACGGGAATAGCGGGGTCTTTTTTCGCTCCTCAATCGAGGGTACAAAAATAACCGGCTGGCAGGTAGAAGTCGCTCCTACGGGTCATGATACAGGGGGTATATATGAATCATATGGGCGTGGCTGGTTGGTACAAATACCGGATGAAAAAGAGAATATACTGAAAATGGGTAAATGGAATACTCTTAGAATAAGGGTTGTAGGAGATAAGGTGACAACCTGGCTTAACGGAGTTAAAATGGTTGAACTGGAAGATGAAAAAATTGGTGAGGCTACCGGTTCAATTGCCCTTCAGATACATTCCGGGGGTGGTATCAAGATCAGATGGAAGAATGCCCTTGTTAAAGAGATACTGTAACCAGGGATATTCTCTTTCTAGTGCTTGTCTATAATATTGAAATATTGGAATATTTTGAATATCGAACAAGGATTACTCACTTCGTTCATGAGAAAAGTTAACGATTTTAGATTTAAGATTTTCTGTTACTTCGCAAATCGTTAATCGGTGTTCCTTGTTCTTAAATCAATCTATACCGATCTTTATGGACAGATACTAATTGATAAATATTTTCTTTCAGAATAATGTATACTACTCATACTTCCTGATCTGAAATTATTTTTATGTTCATATATCTTTGTGTACTTTTAGCTGGTAATTCATGTATAAGCTGGTTACTAACAGCAAAAAAAACCATATTTTTCAAAAAAAAAATAATATCATGAAACGAAATCTTTTACTATTATCGGTAACCTTATTGCTTCACGCATGCCTGTTAAACGGGCAGACAATTCCGGTTCCGGAAGATTTTTTCAAATTCAAACCGGGAGCAGATAGAATGCTGTTCGATTACGAAGAGCTAATAGAGTACTTTACTTTGCTTGATAAAGCATCCCCAAAATTCAAACT
>JAUWPX010000283.1 GCA_030611395.1 Bacteroidota bacterium
ACCATAGTGTGATTTATCTGATAAAATAAGATCTGCCAGATATACTGCTGCCTCGCTGGAAATGGGAACTGTTCCTTCCATATTTCCTGCAACAAAAACAGCCGGCAATTTTTTATCAACTGAATTTACTTCATTACCAATCTCCAGAATAACAAGCTTCCTTTTTCCCGGTGATATTGCTAAATCATGCATCCTGGTTACCTGTCCATATTGCTTTTCCAGCTTGACCAGTGATGCATTAATCTTATCCGGCCGGTGATACTTATTATAGTTTAAAGTAGTTTGTTGCCCGGGTGATATACCTGAAGTAAACAACCATATTAGCATAAAAAACATGGTTGTTTTCGAATATTTTAATCTACTCATTTTCATGTGTTTATAGTTTATTTTTTAATGGTCACATAGCCAGTCCCGACAATGTCGGGATAGCTCACTTCAAACTTTAGTTCACTTTTTATGCTGAGCGTAGTCGAAGCATAAGTACTTCTTCCTAATCAATATGCTCAGTTAGTTTTTTAACCAGTTTATACCGGTGAAAAAATTCCTTTCCAAAAACTCTTAAAACAGTATAAGAAGGAATTGCAATAATCATAGCAAACGGTCCGAATAAAGTTGCTGTAATCAAAATTACCAGGAAAACTTCAAGGGGATGGGCTTTTACTGATTTTCCAAAAATCAAAGGCTGGAACAACACATTATCAATAACCTGAACAATAATAAAAACCAACATCATATACCCCATCAATGGTAAAAGTTCCGAATAAAAATTAAGACTCAGGTTAGGAGCTACCCCAAGGAGTAAGCCAAGAACTTCGCCTATAAGCGGACCAATATAAGGGATAACATTAAATATCCCCACAACTAATCCGATAAGTAAAGCACGTTCGAATTTCAATCCCACTATTGACAATCCAATTGTTACAAGGATAATAATCCCGGTTACCTGGCAAGTAATACCAATAAAATACCGGGTTAGCAATCTCTTAACAGAAGTAAGAGCATGGTGTGTCTGATCTTCATATTTAGTCGGAACAAACATCATGATCCCGTTAATCAACAGACTTTTGTCTTTCAAAAAGAAAAATGTAATGAATGTTATTGCAAATGCTGCAATAAAAAGGTTCCCGACTAATCCTGCTGTGGAACTTATGAAATCTGAGATTAGTGAAAAGTTTAAAACTGATACAAGTTTATTGGTAAAATATTCCTGAACTGAAACCGCTTCTCCTTCCTGTATATTGAGTTCCTGAAAAATACTTTCAATTTTTTTAAACGGCTCATTAAGCTTTTCAATAAGTGGTTGTACATCAATTTTTGAAAATTCCGCAGCCTGACTGATTATTAACGGAACAAAAACCCTGAAAAAAGTATAGATCACCAACCACAGAACAAAGACAGTTATTATTGCAGACAGAGCTTGAGGAAGTGCAATATTCTTAATCCTGATCTTTCCCAGAAAATTTATCAATGGGCGACCGACTAGTGATAACACTGCTGCTATAAGAATATATGCAACAATGCTGCGCAGGTACCATAATGCAAAAACAACAACAATAAATCCAATACCAAATAACAGATATTTTAATACTCGATTCATGTGTTTAATAATTTTTGAAAGAATATCAATTTTGCCCGCTAAAGATAGTGTTTTTTAGGCTTCGGCAAATTCGGCAATAACGGTTTTTTTCAATTTCACTCTCTGTCCAATGTGCACATTGATTTTTGAACCGATTGGAAGGAACAGGTCAACCCGTGAACCAAACTTAATAAACCCAAGTTCATCACCCTGTTTCACATTGTCGCCAGGTTTTGGATATGTAACAATTCTGCGTGCAAGAGCTCCCGCAATTTGACGAACCAATACACCGGTGCTATTCTCATTTTCAATAACTACCGAGGACATTTCGTTTAATTGCGATGATTTAGGCAGAAAGGCAACAAGATTTTTTCCCGGGTGATATTTCATATATTTTATTCTTCCACTAAAAGGAAAAATATTCATATGCACATCAAAAATTGTCATAAAAACAGAAACCTGTATTCTTTTCTCCTTGAAAAATTCATCCTCCTCAACCTCTTCAATAGCTACAACATTTCCATCAGCAGGGGCATAAATCAGCTTTTCGTTTATCTCAATTGACCGGTTTGGCTTCCTGAAAAACAATAAAACGAACAAGTATAGTACTACACAACCAAAAAAGATAATTCTTTTGCCCAATATAGATGATACCAGAAAATTATTAGCCCCCAGGACAACCAGTATCATCACAATTAAAAGGAGAACAAGAATTTTATATCCTTCTTTATGTATTGTCATAAAAAAAATTTACCCAAAAATAATCAAAATTCAAGTAATAAACTGAATATATGCAAAAACGACTGGTAATGACAGGAAAACTCCATCAAACCGGTCGAGCAAACCACCGTGTCCCGGTAGAATATTTCCGGAATCTTTTACCCCGACACTGCGCTTGAACATAGACTCAACCAAATCTCCAAAGGTTCCAATAGTCGTAACAATTAAAGCAATCATAAGCCAGTCTAACATTCTCAATTCAACAAAATATTTTGAAATAATAATTGATACAACAAAGGCAAAAAATATACCCCCAAATAATCCCTCCCATGATTTTTTTGGAGAAATCCTTTTAAACAATTTATGTTTCCCGAAAGGGATTCCTATAATATATGCGCCGGTGTCATAGGCCCATACCAGAAAAAAGAAGCCAAGAAGTATATGGGAAGAATAAATAATTTTCCTTTCAGGTTGAAAAATATAATTCACAATATCAACAGTTTCCTCTCCGGTTTGCAATCCGAAAAGCTCCCCTGCCGGACCAAGCACCAGGTAATTAATCATTGACAAAGGGATTGCCACATAAATAATACCGAGCAAAGTATATGCAATATTTGTAAACGGGCGATTGTTATTAAGAAATAATTCATTAATAAAAACCAATACTACTAATGGAATAAAGACGTAAAAATATTTTTGATTAATAAACCCTACTGCAAAAAGGAAATTCACAATAAAAAGCCCCCCTCCGATAAATACACCAAAATATTTCTGAGGCCGTGCTCTTGTATGTCTTGCCATCCTGTAGAAT
>JAUWPX010000204.1 GCA_030611395.1 Bacteroidota bacterium
GGATTGACGGATGAATTGTAAATATTTTCATGGCATAAATAAGTAAGTTAGTTTATAAATTTTTGGATTTTATATATTGAATTATATTTTTTTTTCTTCACAGAAGTTATAAATGTATATGTAAATATAATAAATTTATAACCAAAAAGTATCCCGAACAGGATCCTTTTATTATCATTCATTCTGGTTAAGCGTTTTGAAAAAAATAATTATATTGTAATCATATATTAATCGTCCTCTATTGCATCTAACCTTATAAATATAAAAATGAAAACCAATTTATTCCGTAAGCCGATAACATGGATTGTTATTGTTGCAATTGCTGTAGCAAGTGCTATTTATGCTTTCAATAATTTTGATAAGGCTAATCCGATTGTCAATCTTGATATCAAAATGAACCGTGAAACAGCTCTTGAAAAAGCTGCTCTTCTTGCAGGGGAATTTTTCCTGGGACCTCTGGATTATAAAACGGCAGCTGTTTTTACAAACGATAATTCATTCAAGAATTTTGTTGAACTGGAAGCAGGAGGTCTTGAAAAATTCACTGAGGTACTTGAAACAGGTTTGTATAGTTCATATAACTGGAAAGTCAGGCATTTTAAGGAGCATGAACCGAACGAAGTGATCTTTTCTTTTACTCCGGCAGGTGAAATTTATGGTTTTTCGGAAAAACTGGCTGATTCAGAAGAAGGGGCTGCTCTTGAAGAGGGAGAAGCATTAACAATAGCAGCTGATGAAGCACAAAAACATTGGGATGTAAATTTTGCCGGATATGAGCTTGTTGAGAAGTCGAAAGAAGAGGTTGAGAGTGGCAGAATAGACCATACTTTTGTTTATGAGCGTCAGGATGAACAAATTGGAGAAGGAAGGTACAGATTGCAATTAAGGGTAAGCGGTGATAAACTCACGCAGGTAAGGCATTTTGTTAAGATACCGGAAGAATTCGCCCGGCGGTATTCGGAGATGCGTTCTGATAACGATACTGTGGCTCTGTTTGGTACAGTGGGACTTGTAGTTGTTTACGGTTTCGGAGGAATATTTATAGGACTGTTTTTTCTGCTTCGTCGTCGAAGACTTCTCTGGAAACCGGCTGCAAAATGGGGAATTCTTATCGCACTGGGTTCGGTTTTTCTTGTCACAATAAACGAGATTCCACTATCATGGTTTAGTTATGATACATCTACCTCTGCCGGAAACTTTTTATCAAGTTCTATTATAAATGGATTCCTGCTGGCATTGGGAATGGGAGCAATTTTTGCCCTTACATTTATGGTAGCAGAAGGTCTGGGACGTTCGGCTTTCCCAGGCCATGTACAACTTTGGAAAGCATGGGGAAGTGAAACAGGAGGTTCCTTATCTCTGCTAGGGCAGACAATGGCAGGTTACCTGTTTATGGTGATCATGATCGGTATTGATGTACTGTTCTATGTTGTAACAAAAAATTATGGCTGGTGGAGCCCGGCAGGTAACCTGTCTGATCCGAATATCCTGGCAAGTTATATGCCCTGGTTCAATTCCATTGGTATCTCTCTACAGGCAGGATTCTGGGAAGAGTCACTTTGCCGTGCAATTCCGTTGGCAGGAATAGTATTGCTTACACGTAAATCCAGGTTTAAAAATTATTGGATCGTTCTTGTACTTGTAGCTCAGACGTTGATTTTCGGGGCTGCTCATGCTAACTATCCACAGCAGCCTTCTTATGCCCGTATCATTGAAATGATTATTCCGTTTGTAATTATTGGTGTGATATATTTTGGATATGGATTAATACCTGCAATTATCGCGCATTTTGCAGTTGATGTTTTCTGGTTTTCACTGCCCCTTTGGGTAGCAGAATCACCAGGTATCTGGACAGACAGGATATTAGTACTATTGTTCTTATTTATACCCTTGTGGATTATACTCTATTTCAGAATAAAAAACAGGAAATGGACAGAAATTCCTGATAAGCTCAGGAATAGCGGATGGGAACCACCACGGGAACCTGAGGAGAAAGTTCAGAAAGAGATAGAAGTACAACCTGAACGAAAATTTCATGCCAGATTATTGATCCCTGCAGGAATTATTGGCCTGGCTTTGTGGCTCTTCTTCACTCCTTTTACCCAGGATGCACCAAAACTGGATATATCAAAAGAGCAAGCCGTTGAGATAGCAACTAAGGCACTTAACGAAAGGTTTAATGTTGATCCTGAAGAATGGACGGTTTTAACAAGTATAACTGATAATGCCGGCTTGCAACATAAATTCATCTGGCAGGAAGCAGGGAAAGAGAATTATGAAAAATATCTTGGAGGTTTTCTTTCTCCGCCAAGATGGTCGGTAAGACTGGTGAAAACGGAAGGAAAAGTTGAAGACCGGGCTGAAGAATATATTGCGACTGTTGATGTGGAAGGGAATGTACGTGGTTTTAGTCATGTAATTCCCGAAAAGCGGGAAGGTGCTATTCTGGAACAACCTAATGCTCAGTCTTTAGTAGACTCAATATTCGTTGAAGTACTTGATATAAAAAGAGAAAACCTGAAAGAGATCTCTGTTATACCAAAAATGCTGGAAAATCGAAGGGATTGGACCTTTGTGTATGCTGATACATTAAGCTATACATTAGATAAAGGTCAGGGCAGATACAGTATATCAATTGCAGGTGATAAACTTACTTCACTCTCATCTTATGTTCATATACCGGAAGAATGGGAAAGAGCATATGAAGACAGACAGAGTAAACGGCGTGTTATTGGAACAATCGGGAGTGTATTTACAATTGTTTTACTTATTGCAGGTATGATCTGGGGTATTGTCAGGTGGACCAGGAAAGAATTCTCTGTAAAACTATTTCTGTACTTCGCAATTGGACTGCTTGGTTTATTTATTCTTGATGGCTATCTGACCTGGGATTCTGTAATATTTGGTTATCAAACCAGTTTACCGTGGTCAAATTTTGTTACAATGTTTATTGTTTCATTGGGGATAGCCGGATTATTCTCCTCGGCAGGTCTTGGTATTATCGGGGGTATGTCAGTTAATCTGGTACCTGTTAAAATTTCAGATAAGTATAACTGGCTTAAAGCAATCGGACTTGCTTTGGCACTGTTCGGACTAAATGCCCTGTTGTCAAAATTTGAAATAAAAACTTCTCCTTTCTGGGCAGATTTTGATGCTTCAAATTCAAGGTTCCCCATTGTTAGCACAGGTATTGGAGATATTCAAAGCTTTATAGGAATTACCGGTATTTTGTTAATACTTTATTTTGGTCTTCATACTTTTACAAAACAGTGGTCAAAATCTAAGTGGTTATTTGGCGGATTAATCGTTCTTGCAGGTATATTGATACAGGCTGCTTCGCTTGATAATTATATTTTCTGGAT
The DNA here is from genome assembly GCA_030611395.1 of Bacteroidota bacterium. Taxonomy (GTDB): domain Bacteria; phylum Bacteroidota; class Bacteroidia; order Bacteroidales; family VadinHA17; genus JADFUQ01. The sequence goes on from JAUWPX010000204.1 coordinate 3,363, forward strand.
TGTATCAGGATTGCTCACGGGGTTGGTATTACTGGGGTTATACATATTATTTATCCGCTATCATTTTGAATGGATACCTTTAATAGCCGCAGTATCCGTTATCCTCGGAATAGTAAGGAATATTCTAATACTAGCCGTTCCATCTGCTTTAGGCGGGGGCATACTGGGAGTTTTTATTATTGGTCTTTTTGCCTGGTATTGGTATTCTGAATTTGTGCATACTCATAAAGCAAAATAAGTATACGGATTTTGCGAACGAAGTGAAGCAATCTTTCATGGCTTTTCGTAAAGCTTATGACAGTCCATCTATTTTGCATTTTCTTAACCTTACTTCTGCCTTATTGTATCAGCCGGGTTTCGTGAGGATGCTGAAATTGCTTTGGAAGTAGTTATAATCAAGGTAAGTAAAAGGGTAATCAAACCTGCAAAAAGGTAAGGAGTCCAGTTAACAGCTGTTTTCTGTGAGAAATTTTGCAACCAACTATTTGTTACAAAATATGCAAATGGCCAG
>JAUWPX010000033.1 GCA_030611395.1 Bacteroidota bacterium
CATGCTTCACGGAATTTTTTATAATTCGGTCCGAAAACAACAGGCATCCCAAAAGTTGCAGGTTCAAGAATATTATGGATGCCTTTCCCGAAACCCCCTCCGATATATGCTATATTTCCATATCGATAAAGTGAGGATAACATTCCAATATTATCAATTATCAACACTTCGGCATTTGAATCCTGTTTTTCTTTAAATGTTGAATATTTAACAGATGGTCTGATAATGCTTTTTTGTATTCTAAAAATATTCTCCTTTTTTATTTCATGCGGAGCAATTATCCATTTTAAATTATCCCCCGATTCATTAATATATTTAATCAGGATTTCTTCATCCTGCTTCCATGTACTTCCGGCAATTATTAGTTTTTTTCCACTTTTGAATTTCTCTGCAACCCTGTTTTCTTTAACTTCTTTTGATATATGATACACACGATCAACACGAGTATCTCCTGCAATAGTTGCATTTTCAACACCATACCGGGTAAGGATTTTTAATGACTGTTCATTCTGTACAAAAATATGGGAAAAATATCCGAGCATTTTCCTGAATGGCCTCCCATAACTTTTAAAAAACCACTGGTCTTCCCTGAAATTAGCAGAAATTAGAAACAGAGGAATATTTCTTAACCACAATTGATGAAGATAATTATACCAGAATTCGTACTTTACAAAAACGGCAAACTTAGGGTTAATAAGATCCAGGAATTTTGTCACATTCCTTCTCTTATCTAAAGGAAGATAGAGGATCAGATCAGCATTTTCATAATTCTTCCTGATCTCATATCCTGACGGAGAAAAAAAAGTAAGTACGATAAACGCCCTGGGGTTATTCTTTTTATATTTTTCAATCACAGGCCTTCCCTGTTCAAATTCACCTAATGATGAGCAATGGAACCAGACAGTATTTTCCTGTTTTGCCAAATCTGTACTAATCTTTTCCCATTGACCTTTTCTGCCTGTTACCCATTGCTTTGCCTTCTTATTAAACAAAGAAGCTATACAGATACCAAAGCCATAAAACCTAATTGTTATACCATAAATAATCCGGAACATTAGCTGTCTGATAAAATTTGAAGCAAAATTAAGAAATTATGTTTATTAAAAGGCTGCAAGAAGAAGGTCAATATCTTTCGAAAGGATCCCGAATTTATTACCAATAATGCTATTCGTTAATATGCCATTAAACAGATAAACCCCTTTTCTAAGACCTTTATTCTCTTTCAAATGTGCCTGTAAGCCTCCTGATTCGCCAAGTTCAAGAAGAATAGGAACAAAAACATTACTTAATGCGATAGAAGCAGTACGGGCTACACGTGACGGGATATTAGAAACTGAATAATGCACCACCCCGTGTTTTTCAAACACAGGATCTTTGTGAGTACGGCACTCTGAAGTTTCCACACATCCTCCCTGGTCAATACTGATATCAACAATCACCGAACCCTTTTTCATTACCTTTACCATTTCCTCAGTAATGTAATAATGTGCCCCTTCCCCTCCGGGTAAATGGATGGCACCAATAACCACATCTGCCGATTTAAGGTTCTTTTCAAGTACCTGAGGGTGAAACACCGAAGTTTGCAGGCGATGCCCTGTTAAATTCTGAATTTCCCTCAGGCGATGAACCGATTGGTCGAAAATTTTCACTGTAGCACCAAGACCGAGAGCAGCTCTTGTTGCATATTCAGCAGCCGTTCCTGCTCCAAGTATCACAACCTCTGCAGGCGTAATCCCTGTAATCCCTCCAAGCATAACACCTTTACCACCTCTGACATTGCTCAGATATTCTGCCGCTACCAAAACAGAAGTAATACCGGCAATTTCGCTCATTGACCTGACGACAGGATAGTGATTATGCCTGTCCATAATGTTCTCAAATGCAATAGCTGTTATTTTTTTCTGTACCAGTTCTCTAATAATCTTTTCAGATTGCCTGGCTATTTGAAGTGATGAGAAAACCAGTTGTTGCCCCTTTAATAAATTAATTTCCTTAAGGGTTAACGGAGCAACTTTAAGAATAACATCTGCCCGAAATACTTCCTCACTTGTATCAGCAATAAAACCACCCTTTTCGCTAAAATCTGTATCTGAATAACTGGCATTATTGCCTGCTCCCCTTTCAATAAGCACCTCATGCCCATTGCCAACAAGCAAATCAACAGCCTCAGGTGTAAGAGCCAGACGATTTTCCTGTTTTGGATCTTCACAAGGTATCCCAATAATCAGTTTTTTCCGTTTTTTCCCAACTTCAAGCATTTCTTCCTGTGGAAGTAAACCGTGGTTGCTTAATGAAAAGTGACCGGATCCGGTATTTTGGTTCATGTTTATCAAATTTTGAGTTTTATAAAATTTGTATTCATGTAATTATAATTGTGATGCAATGTTATAAAGATAATAAGTTAAACGTTAAGCCCACTCCGAAAAGTGTTTTATTCTATTTCCAATAATCTTGTGCCTCCCTGATCAATAGTGATTTTTACCAACACTGCATTATCAGGTAAAATATCAGTTATTAATTCCGGCCATTCGATAAAGCAGTAGTTTCCGGAATAGAAATAATCCTCATATCCTAAATCAAAAACTTCTTCAATCTTTTTTATCCTGAAAAAATCGAAATGGTAAATTGAGCTGCCATTCTCTGTGTGGTATTCATTTACAATTGTAAAAGTTGGACTATTAACTACCTCAATTACATCTAATTCCCTGCACAAAGCCTGAATAAATGTTGTTTTACCTGCCCCCATTTCACCAAAGAAAGCGAATACTCTCTGACCTTTAAATTCTTTCAGCAACTCAGCAGCAGCGAAATCAATATTTTTAATATTATCTATCTCTATTTTTTGCATATTCTTATGCGAACTTTGCGGTTAGTTTTTCTTCCCTCTAATCCATTCTTCAACATCAATAAACCGATGTAAGTGTAACCAGTGGCAGAATCATTTCCTGCATTGAAATACCACCATGCTGGAAAGAATTCCGGTATAACTTTACATAGTGGTTATAGCTATTGGGATAAACAAGAAAATCATTATTGGATGCGAAAATATATTTTGAGCTGATGTTTGATTTAGGCAGATGTGCTTTTGCCGGGTCTCCAATCTCAAAAACCTGTTTCGGATTAAAGTTCAGGTTTCTACCCATTTTATATCTCAGGTTCGTGGATGTTTGACGATCTCCAATAACTTTCACAGGATTCTGTACACGAACTGTTCCGTGATCAGTTGTAATAACCAGGGTAACATTATGCTTTGTTAGTTCCTTTATTAGCTCAAGCAAGGGAGAGTGAGTAAACCATGAATGGGTAAGTGATCTGTACGCCGATTCATCATTTGCAAGTTCGCGTATCATATCCATTTCTGTACGTGCATGAGAAAGGATGTCAACAAAATTATACACAACCACCAGAAGATCTGTATTTACAAGTGAATTTACGTTTTCATTAAGTTTTTTTCCCTGTTCAAGATTATTGACTTTTGCGTAAATACAAGAATAATCTTTCCCCAATCTTTTGAGTTGTTGTAATATTAATTCCTTTTCATTAAGGTTTTTACCTTTTTCAACCTCATCAGGTATCCATAATTCCGGAAACATATCTGCAATCTCAGCAGGCATTATCCCTGCAAAAATTGAATTTCTTGCATACTGTGTAACAGTGGGTAAAATGCTACAATAGAGTTCCTCCTGCCTGATCCTGAACCAATTTTGTATTTCAGGATAGATTGTCCGCCATTGATCGTATCGCAAATTATCAATCAGAATAAAAGCAACTTTCTCACCATTGTCTAATACCGGTAGTATTTTCCGGCGAAAAATCTCATGAGACATTAAAGGTCCATCATTTGAACTTTTCTCAAGCCAGGAAATGTAATTCGATTTTACAAACCGTGAAAAAGCGTTATTGGCTTCATTCTCCTGCATACGATAAACCTCCATGAGATTTGAATCATCAGAATCGTCCAGTTCAATACTCCAGTAAGAGAGGCTCTTATACAGGTCAGCCCAATCGGAAAAACTAACAGCTTCATTGATCCTGTTTCCTATTTTGGAAAATTCCGATTGATATGCAGAAGCGGTTTTCCTGGTAACCAGCCATTTTTGCTCAATAATCTTTTTTATCGATAATAGTACTTGCTGAGGTTTCACCGGTTTAATAAGATAATCAGCTATTTTTGCTCCGATTGCCTCTTCCATGATATCTTCTTCCTCACTCTTCGTAACCATTACAACCGGAATATCGGGTCGTATTTCTTTTATATATGTTAATGTTTCAAGTCCACTTTTTCCCGGCATATTCTCGTCTAAAAATACCAGGTCAAAATCTTCATTCCCAATCATCTCAATAGCATCATCACCATTACTTGCCGTTTCCAGCCGGTAACCCTTTTCTTCGAGAAAAATAATATGAGCATTTAATAGCTCTATCTCATCATCTACCCATAAAATTCTAATTTCCCTCATCTCAAATATGGTTCTTCAGTATAACATATATAGTATCAACATTCCACTCTTCCCTCTATTCCTTTTCCGGAATATAATTTTCTTCAAAAAACTTTAAATATGTAGACACAGACTTGTTTTGTTTAAATGTTTCAAAATTATCCAGGGAAATGATAAATAAGCCATATTCCATTCCCTCTATTGTTTTAAAAACATCTGTATTTGAATTTATCAACCGGAAGTATTCGGAAGCAGTTGCTTTATTTTCAAAACTTCTGACACTGATTATCTGCAAACCATCATCCAGCAATTCACCCTCGGTTTTAAAAGTAGTATTCATAAAATTATCAAGATTAAAGTTGATAATATCAAAAATAATCTGATTAATATCAGTATCTGTACTTTCAAGAGCAAGTACAAATAAATGTTCCTGGTTCTCATTAATAAAGAATATCTCTTTGGCAATCTGCTTTTCTTCTTCTTGTTTCAAAACCGTGTAAGTCTGGTTCAAATAGGCAATTAATTCATCTGCCCTGTTTTTTTCCTCACTTTGAGGATATGTTTTATTCAATTCCACCAGGGCTTTTTTGAAAGTTGCCTCATCAGTAATATTTCCAATAGCCATAGCTCTGAGTAGTGCAAATTTAGGAGCCAGTTCATGGTCCTTTTCATTAATCAAAGCTTCATCACAATTATCTATCACCTGGTTATACTTTCCTTCCTTATAAAGGATATACGTATTCTCATAAAATATTTTAATCTTTTCCTGTTTCTCCTTCAACTTTTTATAAAAATCAGGATCAGAAAGAAATTGGGCGTATTCACTATCGGGATATTTATCTATAATCAGGTTTTTATAATAATTGCTTTTCTCATAATTTGATTGCTGCAAAAACAATTCATACAAATGATACAAGGAAGATAAATAAAAATCACTTTCCGGGTATCTGCTGTTAAGCTCTTCATATGCCTCTGCTGCTTTAAGTAAATTATGCATATCAGTCTGGTATATTCCCCCGATTTTATATAATGCTTCGGCTATTCTTGCATGGGATAACACCAATAATGAATCATTAGAAGGAATATCTTTCATATAAAATTCAACAGAATACTTATCGCCAATCCCTGTCTTACCAGTGGTTACAGAATCTGATCCTTCCTCTGAAATGGCTTCCATATCAAAACTAATAACATTCTTGTTCATTCTTCTCCAACTATCACCAAGCTTTCTGTCCCCCCATTTTTTCATAAACTCTGTTCGCCCAAAAGACAAAACCTCGGGGTTATAAAAATACCATTTCCCACTACGATCAAGAGTGTTTTGAAACCTCCGCTGATCCTCATAAAACTGACCCCGGTTATACTGATCAACGGTTCCTGCTTCCTTTTGCCTGCGTTCCTCTTCTTTTACCTTTTGAATAATACTATTGACTAATAATTTTTGTTCCGATTCACTCATTTGAGCAACTATTTGAAGGCTGTCCTCCATTTCAACAATTAATATATTATCAACAAGGCGGGTAAGATTATTTGTCTTTACAGCAATCAATTCATAGCCGGGATATGATTTATCAAGGGTTGTAACTGCACTATCGTAATATGCCTGTGAATATTTATAATCCTTCCTTTCGAAATAGATATCAGCAAGCCTAAGATAACTTAATCCTTTCTGGTTTGTATTGGAAATACTGCCGGCAACAGATTGCTTATATAATTCAATGGCTTCTTCAATTTTTTTCTCCTTCATACTTACAGATGCTAAAGCATAGTAAATCTGATCGTGATAATCAATATTCTTATCATCTTTAAGCATCTTATTCAATTCCTTAACAATTTCAGAGGAATTTCCCATTGAAACATCATAAGCACCTGCCAGATTTATTTTTGCATTAAATGCCATCTCGTAAGGCGGATTCATTTTTATCACTTTCCTGTATAGTTCTGAAGCATCTTCGAAGTTTTCCAATTCCTGTTGAATCTGGGCAAGAATAAAAGAGTATCTGGTTTTATTTTTTTTATCTCCGGCGTATTCAAGAGCTTTAGTCAGGTGCGGAACTGCCATTTTAAAATTTCGCTGCTTCAGATAAAAATCAGCATATGTATCTGAAACATCCCCGATTAATTTTTTAGGCATTGTGTCGTTTGCCGTCAAAACTGTTAAAACCTTTTGTGCATCATTAAAATTGTCTGTTTCACAAAATGTCCTGGCAAGCCAAATATTTCCCTGAATCCTAATATCCTCATCCAGAGCCTCCTTTATAACATGTTTAAATGTGTACTGTGCAGCCTTAAAATCATGTTTATAAAATTGCGCCTTCCCTATTAACAAATAACTATCGTCTACCCATATATTATATTCAGGTTGTTCCAGGAATTCTATATCCTGCTCTGAAAGATTTTCTTTATCTATTTCGGGCTTTACTTTAATAGAATGCAATGCGATAACCTTTGTTGCTTTCTGTATCGCCCTGTCCATCTGTGGTTTTACCTGTGAGGCAAGGTCAGCATCAACATAATTAAATACCGAAAGTATCTGGGTGTAATTATTTTGAAATGAATTATCAATTCTTTCAACACCCTTAATAAAACTTTGTTCGCCATTAAAATAGATATTGTAATGAGAGGTGAGATTATGATAAACCCTTGTTGATGAAGTGTTTTTTTCAGGAGAACAACCGGCAAAAAAAACAATCATTAAATAGAGAACTGTTCTATATGGAAATCTGAGAAAATTCAAATTTGACAAAATTATCTTTTTGTAAAACTCAGAAACCGGCTTCTTATTTTATAAATCCCTAAATTTCCGGTAATTATTATCAATCCCCCGGAGTTTTAACCAGGCCCTAACTGTTCGCCGAAATCACTTTCTTCACTTCCGGAATCTCCTTTTTAAGAGCCTGTTCAACCCCTGCTTTAAGAGTCTGTTCACTGTATGGACAGCCACGGCAAGCCCCTGTTAGCTCAACCTTTACAACAAAATCCTCCGTAATTTCCACCAGTTCAATATCTCCACCATCTGCCTGAAGATAAGGCCGTATTTTTTCAAGTTCATTTTTGATTTGATCGTGTATTTTATTATTCTCTTTTGTTTCCATTTTAATTATTTCTTTTTGTAGTTACTTTATGCAGAACAGGATTAATTTCGACTTTTTTTGTAGGATCAAGGGTGGCATTTCTTTTAGCAACCTGGTCCGCTACCTGATCAGCCATTTCAATAAAAGCTTTCCCCACAATTGAATCTTCGTTCAGAACAGAAGGTTTGCCGGCATCTCCATCCTCACAAATACTTTGTACTATTGGAATTTGTCCTAACAGAGGGATGTTTTTCTTTTCCGCAAGTTTTTTACATCCGTCTTTCCCAAAAATATAATACTTGTTATCAGGCAATTCTGCCGGAGTAAACCATGACATATTTTCTACCAGTCCTAATACAGGCACATTGATCTTATCCCCCATGAACATGGAGATCCCTTTAACAGCATCAGCCAGTGCCACTTCTTGTGGGGTACTTACAATAATTGCACCTGTAACAGGAACTTCCTGAACCAGGGTTAGATGAATATCGCTTGTGCCAGGAGGCAGGTCTACCAGCAGATAATCCAGTTCTCCCCAATTACTTTGTCTTATAAGTTGTTTTAGTGCATTGGTTGCCATTGGGCCTCTCCAGACCAAGGCATCATCAGGATTAATAAAGAATCCTATCGACAATATTTTTATTCCATATTTCTCAATCGGTTCTATAATATCTACTCCATCAATTTTACTAACCATGGGTTTTTGCCCTTCAACATTAAACATCTTGGGAATAGAAGGCCCATAGATATCAGCATCGATCAAACCCACCGCTGCTCCTGATTTGGAAAGAGCAATAGCAAGATTTGTTGCTACTGTTGATTTTCCAACACCACCTTTTCCTGATGCAACAGCAATTATATTTTTAACCTTTGGCAGTGCTTTTATTTCATCTTTTTTCATAACCTCATCCGATTTAATATTGATATTTCCTTTTATTTCAGCCTTCTCTTTACTCACCTTACTCAACTACTCAACTTTTGAAGTGCAAAATTAATAATTATTTCCCTTTATTCCGGAAATTTGATTATTATTCCATACGCGGATCCCAGAAGAGTTCTTCGAAATCAACCACTTTATCATCCTCAACCCTTATTCCCTCATTTTCAAGCAATTGTTTCATAATAAGTGAACCGCCAAAATGTTTTTTCCCGGAAAGGATCCCATTCCTGTTCACAACACGGTGTGCAGGAATAAAAACACTAAGTCCACGGGAACTGTTTAATGCCCAGCCCACAACACGGGCCGAACCTCCGGTACCCAGATACTTTGCAATAGCACCATAAGTTGTTACTCTTCCGTACGGGACTTCCTTTGTTACCTCGTAAACCTTTTCAAAAAAACCGTTGTTTTCATCCATTCTCTGAATATTTAAGAATATTCACTAAAAAAACGCTAAAAGAGAAACTTACTGATTCCCGGCTTTTCTTCTCTTCTCTTACTGCCGACTGTGGACTTCCGGCTAAATAATGATTAATATTCCTATTTAACCGGCTCATTATTAGTAAGCCGGAAACTCAGACAGGTAATCTTTTTGCCTTCTTCAATAAATTGTTTTTCATAAAAAGGTTTAACAAAAAAATCCTCGTCTGTTACTTCGGTATTATAAAGATCGGGGGTCGAATGCAGTAATTCCAGGTTGTTCTGCCTGACAATATCCAGTGTATATTCATACAAGGAATAATTGTCTGTCTTCAGATGAATTATTCCTTCAGGGATTAAGAAATCCTTATATGAATTAAGAAACCATGGATTTGTG
>JAUWPX010000184.1 GCA_030611395.1 Bacteroidota bacterium
GCTGTTTGATTAAATGATACCTGATTGTAACCTTCTGCTTCAAGTTTTTTTGCAATATATGATGTTTCTGAAAAGTTAAGTTTGCATCCAAGGGTAAAATATGCGATATTTTTTCTTTTCATGGTTCATTCTTCCAAAGAGTTACGAGTTCTACTTTAATATCCTGTTTTTTTTAGGATAGTCGAAGAAATGGTTCTTTACGACTCCCGGATCAATATCTTTCCATGAGTTGCAATCAAAATCAAGAATAACAAGACCGGATGTTGGCATATTGTTAATTTCACTGGGTGTGAACTTATTAGCAAAAGTTGTAAATCCGGGGTTATGTCCAACAATCATAACATTATTATAATCATCTGATATTTTATGGCAGTATTTTTTTATCGATTCAGAATCAGCCATATACAATTCATATTCAATTAAAATGTTTTTTTCCGGAATTTGTAAAATCCTTGAGAAGATGATTGCAGTATGTATAGCTCTGGTAGCAGGACTGGAAATAATAAAATCGACCTGTTCCTTTTTCTGTTTCAATAATTTAGCCATCTTGTAAGCATCCCTGACACCCCGTGGTTTAAGTGACCGGTCAATATCAGGCATATCAGGAGCACTCCAGTCAGATTTACTATGTCTCACTATAAATAATTTCTTTCTCATATCAATATTCCCATTTTTGTGCAAATTTATAAAAGTTTACTTGCTAATTCAGCAAGGAAGCTTCTTTCTCCCTTTACAAGGTTTACATGTGCGAAAATATCTTGTCCGCGCATTTTGTCTGTGAGATATGTAAGTCCATTGGATCCTGTATCCAGGTATGGGGAGTCAATTTGCTCTATATCTCCCGTGAAGATCAACTTTGTTCCTTCTCCTGCCCTGGTGATAATGGTTTTGACTTCATGTGGTGTAAGGTTCTGGGCTTCGTCAACAATAAAAAATATCTTTGACAAACTTCTGCCCCTGATGTATGCCAGGGGTGTTATTAATAGCTTCTCCTCCTTTAACATCTCTTCTATTTTCTGATATTCATTACTATTCTGGTTAAACTTGTGTTTGATCACAGTAAGATTATCATACAATGGTTGCATATAGGGGTCAAGTTTTTCCTGAACATCGCCGGGCAGGTATCCAAGATCCCTATTGGCAAGAGGTACAATTGGCCTTGCAAGAAATATTTGCTTATAATTTTTTCTTTGATGCATGGCAGCAGCAAGCGCAAGCAAAGTTTTGCCGGTACCTGCTTTACCGGTGAGCGCTACAAGCTGAATTTCCTGTCGTGTCAGGGCATCAATAGAAAAAGTTTGTTCAGCATTGCGGGGATCAATTCCATATGCCGGAAATTTTTCAATACGGTTGATAAAATCATTGGATGGATTGTAATGAGCAAGAGCACTTGATTTATCGCTTTTAAGAATGAAATATTGGTGCGGTCGTGGCTTTATAATTTGAGTAAATTCTTTTACCGGGATTCCTTCATTATTCTTGTATAATTTTGAAATCAGATCGCTATCTATGTTTTCCAGAGTTATTATCTCTTTATAAAGGTCGTCAATATTGGCAACTTTGTCGGTTTCATAATCCTGTGCCTGGATACCAAGCGACTTGGCTTTCATCCTCAGGTTAATGTCCTTGGTAATTAATGCAACATTTTTCCCCGGGTTCTTATCACGGATAAAATCGGCTATAGCAAGGATCCTGTGATCAGGAGTTTTTTCAGGAAAAGATTCTAAAACTATTTTAGAAAATTCTTTTCCTGTTTCAATAAAAAGTTTTCCTCTTTTTTTACCTAAAGAAATACCCTCTGTAAAAAGCTGATCTCCTGAGAGTTTATCCAACTCACGGGTAAATTCCCTTGCATGAAAATTTATCAGATTATTTCCTTTTTTGAACTTGTCCAGTTCTTCCAGTACCACGATTGGAATGATTATATCATTTTCCTGAAAGTTGTAAACACACTTGTAATCGTGAAGCAATACGTTTGTATCGAGAATGAATATTTTCTTTTTTTTCTTCATAAATTTATATTGAGTATTAAAGTAATTATAAATTTAATAAAAATTGTTATTTTTCATTTAATTTGTGACAAGAATATTAAATGATAACAAAATTATGGAAATACAAGAAGCAATATTATCAAGGAGAAGTATTCGGAAATACACAGACAAAAAAATTTCTGAAGAACTGATTAATAAAATATTAAAAGCTGCCATGTTTGCCCCGTCAGCCATGAATCAACAACCCTGGCATTTTATTGTTGTGGATGATAATGATCTTTTAAAAAAGTTGAGCATAATACATCCATATGGGAAAATGCTTTCGGATGCAAGTTTTGGTATTATGGTTTGTGGTGATGAAAAACTTCAATTAACTAAGGACTACTGGCCTGTTGATTGTTCCAATGCAACACAGAACTTATTACTTTCAGCCCATGGATTTGGATTAGGTGCTGTCTGGCTGGGAGTATATCCGAGGGAGGAAAGAATGAAAGATCTGAAATTATTTTTTCAGCTCCCAATGCATGTTCATCCTTTTGCCCTGATATCACTTGGTTATCCTGCCGAGAAGAAACCGATGCCATCTCGTTTTGATCCACAAAGAGTTCATAAAAATAAATGGTAATTTCCAGCACCTGGTAACCGGATACCAGTAACCAGTAACTGGTTATGAGTAAAAACAAATATTTAAATAGATTCTATTATAATGAATTACAATGAGGTTCTGAGTTACCTGTACAGCCAGTTACCTATGTTTCAAAGACAGGGTAAAATTGCTTATAATGCAAAACTGGATAATTCTCTGGCAATGGATGATTATTTTTGTTTTCCGCATAAGAATTTCAAATCTATTCATATTGCAGGAACAAACGGAAAAGGTTCTGTTGCCCATATTCTTGCTTCCGTTCTTCAGGAAGCCGGTTTCAGAACAGGGCTTTATACCTCTCCGCATTTAAAAGATTTTCGTGAAAGAATAAGGATTAACGGGGTGCCGGTTCCGGAAAGTAAAGTAGTTGATTTTGTTACTAAAAACAAGGAATTACTAAATAATATAAAGCCATCATTTTTTGAAATGTCCGTTGCAATGGCTCTCAAACACTTTTCCGATGAAGAAGTGGATATGGTTGTTATCGAGACAGGTATGGGAGGCAGGCTCGATTCGACAAATATTATTACTCCAGTGTTATCGGTAATTACCAATATCGGGATGGATCATAGCATTTATCTTGGCGATTCCCTGGAAAAAATCGCTCAGGAAAAAGCAGGGATTATCAAACCTGGAATTCCGGTAGTTGTAGGTGAAACGGGCAAAGAAACAGACCATGTTTTTATTGGTAAAGCCCGTGAAATTGGTTCTGAAATTGTGTTTGCCGACCATAATTTCAGTGCGGATTACTCATTTATATCACTTGAAGGTTTGCAGATATTGAATATTGAAAAGAAGGGTGGGGAGGGATATCCTGAATTAAAAATTGATCTGAACGGGATATACCAGCGAAGAAATGTTATTACAACTTTGCAGGTAGTGGAAAAGTTAAATGAGATGGAATTAAGAATAAACCGCGAATCGCTTTATAAAGGAATGAGACAGGTAAGGAAGAATACAGGATTTCGGGGGAGGTGGGAAATATTGGAAAATAATCCACTGATAGTTTGTGATACGGGGCATAACAGGGAAGGTCTGATTCTGGTAATGGAGCAGATCAGGCAAACTGCCTGGAAAAATTTGCATATGGTTATAGGGATGGTGAATGATAAAGATTTGGCTGATATTCTTCCTTTATTTCCGGTAGAAGCCAATTATTATTTTTGCAGACCTGATATTCCACGTGGGCTGGATAGTAAACTTCTTAAGGATGAAGCAGTCGGGTATGGATTAGCAGGGGAATCGTTTGGCACAGTGAAAGCTGCCCTGGATGCAGCAAAGCAACAGGCGGGCAAACATGATATGATTTTCGTGGGTGGCAGCACTTTTGTAGTTGCTGAAGTATTATAATAAAATTGTATTTCTTTTTGCAGAAATAAAAAGGAGGTTTATATTTGCACTCCGTTAGGGCGATTAGCTCAGTTGGTTCAGAGCTCCTGCCTTACAAGCAGGAAGTCACTGGTTCGAATCCAGTATCGCCCACA
>JAUWPX010000069.1 GCA_030611395.1 Bacteroidota bacterium
GAGCATCTGTTCCGGAAACAGCAAATTCATCTTTTGGACCTTTTATGACCATGATCGCCAGAGCCTTTAATGATTCATCCGGGCCTTCTTTCCCGATAATCCCGGCGCAGGTGCAGCCTACAACCTGTGCATTTGGAGAAAGCTTGTGAGCTTCACTCAGAAGTTCTTTAAAGTTATGCCCCATGGCTGAGTAGATAATAATAAGATCACAATCCAGATTCTGTTCACCCTCAAGGGCAACTTCGAGGCATTCCGTGATGGCTCTCTTAGAGTTCACGATGCTTGTGCTGGCGGAATAAAATTGTAACATGATATTTCAGCTTTAATTATTAATGTAAGTTAGAATATATTTTGAAAATAATTATCCATTTTTTTTAATAATATTGATTATTTGGTTATTAGTCAACTCAAACCAGACTTTCGAAAACTACTTAATTCGTTTAAACGGATACTATCATTCAACCTGTAAAAACCACTCTGAAAACCGAGCCTCTTCCCTTTCTGCTTTCCACACTGATATCTAGTTTATTCAATTTACAATAAGCTTTTGTAAGTGCTAATCCCAAACCAATTCCGTTATGTTTATGGTCAAAATCTTCTGTTTCCCGGGTAAATGGTTTGAAAATCTCAGGGATAAAATCCCTGCCAATTCCAACACCTGTATCAGAAATTTCAATTTTTAGTTCATCATTATTGTTCCGGCTTAAGTTAATTTCTACATTGCCTTTATTGGTAAATTTTATTGCATTATCAGTTAAATTATTCAACACCTGCCTGATAGAATATTCATCTGTTTTAACCAGGGGTTTTTTGGTTTCAGAATTCAAAACCACTTTAATACTTTTTTCCGTAAGCCTAAATGCCTGTTCGTTAATAAGTTCCTCACACACCCCTTTTATATCTACCATTCTGGGTTTGAGGTTATAGTTTCCCGAATTCACTTCAGACAGATCCAGGATCAATTGAATAGCCCGTACTATCCGTTTCCCTGTATAGGTCATTTTATCAAACATAACCTGTATATCCTCACTTATTTTATGATTGATCTCGTTACGGATCTCCAGGGTGGAATCCAGGATAATGTCAATGGGTCCTTTAATCTGTTCCGTAAGCTGTTCAATAAACTCCATCTTGATCCGTTCATTTTGTTCAGCCTTTTCCTTAGCCAGGATCAGGTCCTTTTCCTTCCGTATCCAGTCTTTCAATTGCATTTGCAAGCGAATATTGATCGCATCAACACCCTTAAGGGTTTCGTAAGCCCTTAAACTGGCAAGGGCAACTGTGAATAACTTAGCAGAGGTGAGTTCTGTTTTGGTCTTGTAATCATCGATCTCATAGGATACAATAACTTCACGTTCAGGGGCATATCCGGGCTGACCGGTGCGAAGAATGATCCGGGTGAACTGGTTGTTCATCTTCCCCCGGATGTACTTTACCAGATCCAGTCCTGCCTGGTTAGTTTCCATAACCACATCGAGAAGGATAAGTGCAATGCCGGGGTGTTCTTTCAGGATCTTTTCTGCTTCTTTCGCCGTATAGGCATCATAAAATTCAATTCCCTTTCCATGATAGGTAAATCCTTTCAATGCCGTCCGGGTAACAGCATGGATGTCTTCCTCATCATCAACTACCAATACTTTCCAGCAGTCAGGAGAAACAGTAAGTTCAGCCTCTTCTTCCTGACTTACTGATTTTTTTTCTTTCTCTTCTTCCTCTGAAAAAAGTTTCTGCTTGTCATTTTCTGATATTGGTTCATCTGCAAACAGATTTTCAAAATTTTTTAATTTACTCATTGTTTACCCTTTCTTTTTATTATATCAATCCCAGCCGGATACAATTCGGTTTTATCGCCTTAAGTATTTGATATTCAAAAAATCTAATGTAAATATATGGAAATAGTAATGTTACTTCCAAACATAAATGTTGCAGAGTTTGATACATATGTTGCATCCGTGTGCAGGAAGTAAATTATGAGGGTAAATTGGCTGGCAAAAAGATTGATTAATATTTCTTACATAAGTTGATAATATTACAACTAATTAAATCTTCCGATTCAATAATACGATAAAATTCATCAATGTATGTAAGAACCTCATTTCTTGTCTGATCTTCAAAGTATTCAAATTCCAGGATCGTTTGGTAAATACTTTCTTTCTTGTCAAGGAATAACTGTATTGTTGTTTCATACTCTTCAGGAGTACTGCAAATTCCCCGAAACAATCTTTCCCTGACATTCTCTATCATAAATATCTCAAGAGGAACAGCATAGTAAGTATTCACAAAACCAGAATAGTCGAAATCATATGGAACAACAAAAGGAGTTACTTTTAGATGATCATTCAACTTGAGCAGCTTTACATTATGCTGGCCAGGTACCGACCAATCTGTATTACCTATCATAAATTGAAAAAGCGCAACACGATTCATAGATACTTTATCAATGCAGCTTTGGTTTAGGGTATTTATTTTAATCTTAATCGCATCATTGCGCTCTGCCAAAACATCAACATCTTCAATGGCAAAACCATAACTGATGTATTCTTTTGGTTTTCTTCTGCCGATATCAACATAACGAATTTGTATCAGTCGTACCCGGAAACTACAATCAGTAAGCAAATTATAAAGTTTATAGGCTATATATTCTTTCAGTACATATTGCTCAAATGTTCTGCTATACTTGCAACATGTTACCAATTTCAGCTTCTTTATCCCTTTTAGCTCACCGGCTTGAATTTCAGCTTTCTTCAGGTTGACCTTAAGTGGAGGCAGTTGACAAAGACGCTTTCTTGTTATACCACGAGCTTTGAGACGTATTGTCTTTTCAAGATCAACGCTATCATTCAAACGGTAGCTCAATTTGGCGTTACGATATTCGTCTATATACTTCTCCTTAAATAATTTTCTTATATCAAAAGACAGGTTACAAACAAAAGGTTCATCCTTACAAAAAAAACCAATATCCGTGTTGTTATTTTCTACTGGTTTATTGCCAGGTACAATAACAGGTAAATCATCCGGTTCCTGAGCCAATAAAGTAAATCCCAGCGTTAAGAAAACAAACAGTCTTATTAATTGTTTCATTTTTTTTCCTCCTGTTCTTAATTATTATCTAATACAAATGTAGGACATCAGGTAGGGCAAAATCTAACACAAAACGTTCAAAAACTAACATATATGCTGCATTTGGGTGAAGGAAGTAGATTATAGAGGTTAATAGTATGATAAAAAGACATCTATTGCGGTATAGTACGTTTTAAATTGTCATTAGTCCCGGCGCGAGCGTTATTAAGTAGTGATTAAGTTGTTTTACTTTTATTTCTTTACTTCATCAGGCAATGTCTTTGTATATTGGTTATCCGGTAAAATTTGTAAATTTACTGATGGTTATTTTGTTTTTATTGTGAAATCCAAAATACATTTAACGTATGGTATTAAAACTAAAATATTTTCTTTTCGCTTTTTCCCTTTTTATTTGCTTGACAGGCTTGTACGCACAAGATGGGACTCCATTCATAACTCATTATAAAGAATGTAAGGAGATTGAGACACATAACTGGGCCATCAGCCAGGACAACCAGAACATTATGTTATTTGCCAACAGAAGAGGTATTTTAACATTTGACGGACAAAACTGGGATATTATTAAACTCCCATATATTCCATTTGCTCTTAAAAAAAATCCGATTGATAATAAAGTATACGTTGGAGCAAATAATAACTATGGCTACCTGGAAAGAAATTCACTGGGAATTATCGAATATAAATCATTATCGACTGATACAACTGATATAGGAGTAATATCAAAAATTATTTTTACCGATTCAACCATTTTCTTTTATGGCGAGAAAACTATAACACGTCATTTTATAAATAACCAGGGAAATATTAAAAGATGGCAATCGAAAGATTCTAAACCATTTACAGGGATGTTTACAACACATGAAAATACTTTCTTAAATGTTTATGGTGAAGGTTTATATCGATTAGAAAGCGATACTTTGTTTCCGATTGTAACCGGCTTCTATACTGAAAACAGTGAAATTCTATTTAGCTTACCATATAATGACACCAGGGTTTTAGTTGGTACAGATAACAGTGAATTATATACTTTCGATGGAATAAAATATTACAACTACGATATTAACGATGAAGGCTATTTGGAAGAAAGTATTCTGGCAGAGGGACAAATAATATCTGATACTTTATATGCTTTCGGAACCTTATACGGTGGCGTTGAGATAGTTAATAAGAAAACAGGGAAAATAGTTTACACAGTTAATTACCAGAACGGATTACCGGATGATGAAATTTATTCCCTGGGACTTGACAATAATAATGGATTATGGGTTTCACACGAATTTGGTGTAAGCCGGGTTGATTTCGATTTACCGTTGCGAAATTTTACAACTTACCCGGGATTAAAAGGAAACCTGATTTCATCTGTCTGGCATAATAATGAACTATATGTAGCTACAAACGAAGGTGTTTATTACCTTTCTGAGGTTAAAGATTTTAGCGAAGTAGATATTTGGATAAAAGACAGTTCCGTACAAAGAAAAGCAACTGAATCAGCAGAAACCTCAAGTAAAAGAACTATAAGTGAAGATGCTGAAACAAAACGACCTATTAAAAAATTGTTTTCAAAACTTTTCAGGAAAAAAACAGAAGAAACTGAAAAAGAAAGAAAAAAACCGGAATCAACAAAAAAAACTACTAAACCCGATATAACGCCGCGTTATGTAAAAAAAACAATAAGCAAATTAAAATCAATTAACTATATATATAAAAAGGTTGAAGGCCTTAATGATAAATGTAACCAGTTGATATCAACTGAGTATGGTATACTTGTAGCTTCAAATAATGGTCTTTATCATATTAATGATTATAAAGCAAAAGAAATTGTTGGTAACAGGTACATTAATCAAATAAGCAGTAAAACTAATAAAGGCAGTTATTATATTTCCACATCAAACGGACTATTCTCCATAATTTATGATGATGAAAAATGGCAGCCTGAATATAGTTTTATTGATTTTACCGAACCTGTTTATACTATAAATATATTAAATGAAAATAATGCGTGGCTGGGTGGAGATGATCACGTTTATTCTTTCTTAATAGACTCTATCGGAGAACCTGAAGATCTTAAATATTATAGCATAAAAACTGCTTTCCCTGAACAATATAAGCTCGATTTTATTAACGATTCATTATTCCTATTTCTGGAATCCGGTCTGTATTATTATGATTATAAATTAGATTCTTTTAAACTTTATAGATTAAGTTATTTTGACAACCAATCCAGATTCAAGTTTTTATTAAATCAGCAAGGTTTACCCTGGATAAAAAAAGAAAATGAATGGTTTTGCTTTAATTTAAAAAATGTATGGTCAGAACAAGAAATATCTATTTTAAAACTTTTTGATAATATTTCATCGATAATTTCTGATAATAATCATAATAACTGGATTATAAATGACAATAATCAGTTATATAAAATAGATCATTCCAGGTTCAGAATACTGGAACCTGACTTTAAAGTATTTTTTAATAATATTGAAAATGAAAAAGGAATTTCATTTGAGCTTTCAGATTTAAGATTTAATCCTGAAAATAAAGCTATTAATATTCATATCATAGCCCCCTATTATATTAAGAAGAACTCTACACGGTATCAATATTTTGTTGAAGGACTTATGAATGATTGGTCTGCATGGAGCACAAACCAGGATATTAATTTAATTGTTGAATCAGGAAAATACTCGCTTCATATACGGGCAAAAGATATTTGGGGTAACATAAGCAAAATAAAATCATTACAATTTACAATTAAGCCTCCTTTTACTGAAAGTACATGGTTTTATGTGATCCTGGCAATTGGAGCTATTGCAGTTTTTTTATTAATATCAAAAATAAGAGAACGTAAATTGTTGTACGACAAAAAAATACTTGAACAAAAAGTTAAAGAACGCACCATTGAAATTCAAAAACAAAAAGAAGAAATTACTGATAGTATAAATTATGCAAGCCGGATTCAGCAGGCAGTTCATCCTCTAACAAATTATTTCGATAAAACTTTTAGTGAGTATTTTATACTTTACAAACCACGCGATATCGTTAGCGGCGATTTCTACTGGATTGCCGAGGATAAGGACAAACTATATTTTACAGCTGCCGATTGCACCGGACACGGTGTTCCCGGAGCATTTATGAGTATGCTTGGAATATCGTTATTAAACGAAATATTCAGTAACAAAAACGATAATCTTACAGCTGGCAAAATACTTAACCTGTTACGTGAAAAAATAAAATTTTCGTTGCATCAAACCGGAAAAGACAGCGAAAATAAAGATGGTATGGATATAGCTCTTTGCATCTTTCATAAAAAGAAAAAAATTCTTGAATATGCAGGGGCTTATAATCCTTTATTCTTAATCAGAGATGGTGAATTGCAGGAATATAAGGCAGATAGGAGGCCTATTGGCATATACCTTGTTGAAAAAAGCAGTTTCACAAACCACAAAATTAAAATTAAAAAAGGTGATGTAATTTATATTTTCTCCGATGGTTATGCTGATCAGTTTGGAGGTCCGGCACAAACAAAATTCAAAACTGTGAATCTGAAAAAGTTATTGTTAGAGATTAACGATAAACCAATGAATAAGCAAAAGCAAATCTTAGAAGATAGATTCAATAAATGGAAAGGGAAATTAAATCAAATAGATGATGTTATTTTTATCGGAATAAGATTTTAACCTGCATTATTACTTACGTTATTCATAAAATTTCATGTAACACTTCAGTAATTCCAATACAATAATTAAAATCTGTTGTTATGAAAAAATTAGATTTCTTAAGAAAAGCTGTTTTTACACTTATCCTCCTTCCGGCGATAATTTGGGCAGGAAAAACCCAGACTATTACCGGTGACTGGAATGGTGTACTTGACGTGGAAAGCATTTCACTTCAAATTGTACTGCATATTAAACAAGTTGAAAACGGTTATCAAGCTACCATGGACAGTCCCGACCAGAACGCATTTGATATCCCACTTGACACACTTACGTTCGAATCCCGGCAACTGGAATTCATATTTAAGAGTGCAGGCGCCAAATATGCAGGCATTGTTGATGAATCGTTCACAAATAAAAAAGGTACATTTTCCCAGGGTGGACAAAACTTGCCTTTGGTATTTCAAAGGGAGAAAATAAAACCGCCTGAAAATAGTATGGCATACATCAAAGAGAATT
>JAUWPX010000071.1 GCA_030611395.1 Bacteroidota bacterium
AACCGGATATTGATTACAGGTATCCGTTTATGGAGGAAGAATAGATTTGTTAATAACTTAAAGTGGAAAGTTCATATTTTGGATTTTCCTCTTTTTTATTTTTAATAACTTTGGCTTGAAAACATGGCAATTTATGAAATCAATTATACAAACAATTATTAAAATATTAAAAAAGAAATACCTTCTGACGTCTGTTCTTTTTATTACCTGGGTTTTCTTTTTTGACGGAAACAACTTGGTTGACAGGGCCTCAGCGCTTCGCACTCTTCACCAGCTGGAAAGAGATAAAAAATACTATGCCGAAAAAATAATAAGTGATTCGAAGAAACTTGAAGAGTTAAAAACAAATAATAATAACCTGGAAAAATTTGCCAGGGAGCAGTACCTTATGAAAAAAGAGAACGAAGACATATTTGTTATTATTGATAAGAACAAGGAAGATTAAACCCTGTCCAGTTTTCTGTATACTTCCAGTAAACTTAATGCATCTGTCAAATCACTTCTGATAATTCCCATTTTCGGTAATAAATCATTGGCAGCCCGGCTTACCGGGATCTTTTCAAAATAATCCATGTGAACAAAATTCATATACTTCACAATAAAGAAAGCATTAAATTTCTGGAAAAATCTATTCATAAAGGACTCACAAGTAGATACATTATTATTTATTTCCGATATTTTTTGTTGGAAATTGATGGAAAGGAGGAATTCTTCAAGTGGTTTATTTAATACGGTAAGAAATTCACTAATTTCATTTGGCCCGGTTTTATAAAGCTTATCAGCTTTACTAAACAACTCTTTTAAACCGATAAAAGCTTCAAGGCGATAGGTTTTTATCTCCTTTTTATCTTCAAGATATTTTTTCACAGCACGGCCGGTACCAAAAGGCACCCTGTCAGAGGGTCGTGGTGATGGAAAAACCGAAGTCGAATTCAGCTCACGATATTTCCCATGCGGTGTAATTTTATGGATAAAATAGAAGTCTTCACCCCCTTTTCGTCTGTTCATTCCGCCATATTTAACATATGCTCCGGCTCTAACGGCAAATGCTGAACCAACGGTATGATATGAAAAAGGGAAACCTGCCCATTTCATTCCTTGCTTAAAATACCGAAGGGATAACTCATATAAACAAATAGTTTCGTAAACTTTACTATCAAAATCATTTCCCTTAAGAGGATGCTCAAAATATATCGAACACCCTTCAGTCACGGGATACTTATTAAAATGATTTTCAATCTCAACCAGATAATTCTTTGCACATATTGTATCTGCATCAAGAGCAATAATAACACCATTTTTGTTATCCAGCAGGTTAAACCTGTATACGGCTTCATCCATCCCTGTCTTTCGCGCCAATCCTACACCGAAATATTTTCCCGGCAGTCCGGTTTTCCTTACAGGCCACAAGCGTATCTTTTCCGAATCATTATTTTCCTTCCACCGTATCAAAGATTCATACACTGTGTTATTCAGATCCAATATATCCTTATCCGCATCTGCAGAAGTATTCACAACAACAATCACTTCAACAGCCAAAGACGGTCTTATACATGAATACAGAGAGTTTAATGTTTCAATTATCCCCGGGTCATTATAACATGGGATAACAACAATCAGTTGTACATCGTCATGCGGACGAATTTCAACTGCAGGCAGGAAAGATATTTGTTTCTGAAGATAGGGACCGGCAAATCCCATTATTAATTATTTGTCTTTTTACTTTTCTCGTTCTTTAGCATACTTAGCGTTTATACCCTCAACCACATCATTGGTAATATCCTGTTTGTCAGAGGCATAAAGCAATGGGCCGCCAAGAGAATTACTTATAATGAACTGATACTTTTTTTCTTTATTATATTCCTTAAGATAGTCAGTGATATAATAAATAAGTTGCCGGTTCATTACCTGCTCCTCTTCGGCTAACTCCAGCGATAATTTATCTTTAAAACCTATAAGATTTTGTTGCTCCAGGTAAAGTTCCTGCTCAATTTCCTGGGCACGGGAACGCGTAACAAGTCCTTTTCTGACTTTCTCCTGAAAATCAGTTGCTTCTTTCTCAAAATCTTTCGATCTGGAATTTAGCTCTGCTTCCGAACTCTTTTGCTTATCAATTAATTTGTTCCTGACATCAAAAAACATATCCATATTATTCATCAGGGTATCAATATTAATATATGCCATCTCTCCATTTCCGGTGCTATTATTTTCAACAAGTTTCTCTTCTGTCTGTGCAGGACCTGATTTCTTTTTACCTGTAAAATAAAGAACAAACAGTACACCTACTGCAATCACTAAAACAATATTTATAATAAGATTTACCCTTTTCATATTTCACTTATTTGGTTAAACATCAAAATTTGCGGAACAAAGATAACTTTTACGGACATAGTTTCACAAATTTACAACGCGAAATATTATTTTGTAATAACTCTTTGATTTTTTCACAGATTGAATTAGTTGGCAGTCTACAGTCCACAGTCGGCAAACAGTCAAGAGTGAGTAAATTCCGATACATTAAAATAATAAAGGTTAAAATTCCGGACAAGGAATAGCATGTATCTTCTTCTTATACTTTCGGGTCAATTGAAAATTATATACAAAAGATATTTCATGTGCACCACCGGTAGATGTTATCAGGTTAGATACAGTAAAATCATATGAGTAGCCGATATGCAAATATTTTGTTTTATACCCTACAAGTAGAATTATTGCATCTCCAAACTGATCTTTAAAAATAGGGATACCTCTATACCAAATTCCCATTATCAAAGGATTTTTGTACCAATAAAGACCTAAATTCATTTGTGAAAAGAATTCTTGTTTCTGGTAAAGGAAAGCAACTGATAAAGATTCATCAATTGGTTTTGTCAATCTGCCTTTACGTATAACCTGTACTCCACCAAAAACAGATATTTTTATCGGTACCTTACTTGTATTACCGTACAACGATTGCTCAGGCTTCAGCAAGTGATCAAAGGTTGTTCCGAACCATATTTTATTAGAATACAATAATGCAGATGTTGAAAAATCAATATCCCCTGCATTATCAAACGGAGGCACTTCCAGTACACTACTTCCTGAAGTTCCACCTGGAGACATCTGGTCACTAAATATTAACCTGTTAAAATCAAGCCCGCGCTGTGTATACATAAGATTGACTCCGGGCCTGATATGCCATTCGCGATTGATCTGAATATCATATGAATATAATACACCGACATTAGTATTACTTAAATGTCCGGTACCTGCACGGTCGTGTGTAACCAAAAATCCGACACCAGAGTTAAAATTTGCGAAATATTTATCAAATGAAAAACTATAGGTAAGAAATACGCCTGGCAAAGAAGGCCATTGATTTCGATGATTCAATGTAACTCTGTTATGTTCAGTTGCTCCGGCAAAAGAAGGAGCGAGATACAGCTTATTGGCATAAAACTGTGAAAATTGAGGGTCCTGTGAAAAGCCAACATTAACCAGGAAAAAAACAGAAAACAATATGAGAATACTCTTTTTCACAGACACAGATTAAATTTCATGACCAGATTTAAGAAAAAGGATCTGAAAATAATATCGCTAATATATAATTATTATTCATCACACTTAACCAGTCTTACGAAATACTTTGCATTTAAGTTGGGCAAAATAAACACAATTAACAGTTTAAGGAACGTAATCTAGACAAAAATCAAAATTCTGTTGATGAATGTACATTTTTTGATGATAAAAAAACAAGGAATTGCTCTTTGTTTCATAATTGGTTGTAATTAATCAGCCGGCAGTAGGCAAAAATGCATAGTATAAAGAAATTAGCCTAAAATTTTAAACATTCTTACATTTAAGCATATTATCATTCAATCAATTAAACATTACTTACCTAAATTTTCCAGCTTTTTTCTAATCAGTTTTCTCGCTCTTGAATATTGTGACTTAGATGTATTCACATCAATCTCCAGCAATTCAGCTATTTCCTTATGCTTAAACCCTTCTACAGCATACAGATTAAAAATCATTCTGTAGCCCTGGGGCAGTGAACCTATTACATTGAGTAGTTCATCTCGTGTAAAATCCAGGTTGCTAAACATAAATCCCTCTATATCTATCTCATTAACCTCCTCAATATCAGAATGAAAATGATGTTTACGATTTTTATGATAATGTGTAATCGCTGTATTAATAACTATTCTTGTCATCCAGGCCATTAAAGGACCTGTTCCCTTATACTCCCTGATCTTTAAATAAATCTTCAGAAATCCCTCCTGCAATATATCTTCAGCCTCTGAAGTTTCAGCCACATACCGTCTGCAAATACCCAGCAACAATCCGGAATACCGGTCAAACAATTGTTTCTGGGCACCACGGTCATGTTTTGTACATAATTTTACAAGCTGTTTCTCGCTAAGCATTAGTTATATATTCATTGATGAAAATATATTCCTGAAAAGGGGCTGCAATTATCTTATAAAGTAATTAAAAAAAAACGAATGATAAAGATCATAGGTTTGAAAATTGTAAGATAATATTTTTACTACGTCATTATTATTATCAGCAATATTATCAAATTGTCAAATATCTGAAAATTGTTTACCAGATCAATAAAACTATTAAATAAAAAATATTATGTTTAACAAATTAATTGCCAATCTATTGCCCTATTTTCCCAAGAAATTTGTATGGTTTTTTTCAAAATCCTATATCGCCGGTGAAAGTGTAGAGGACGCGCTAAATGTATCAAAAGAACTCAACAAACAAGGGATAATGGTTACCCTTGATGTTCTTGGTGAATTTATCCATAATCTCGATGAGGCAGAAGATAATAAAAACCAATATTTGGAATTAATAGATTTATCTGAAAAAAATAAGATTGATGGGAATTATTCTATCAAACCTACCATGTTCGGGCTACTGATCGACAAGGAAATCTGTTATGAAAAAATCAGGGAAATTGTTATAAAAGCTACCGAATACAACAATTTTGTCCGTGTTGATATGGAAGATTCACAATGTGTTGATATGGAAATTGAATTATTCAGAAGACTTAAGAATGAATTTCCTGATAATGTTGGTCTCGTGTTCCAGTCATATATGAAACGTACACTGGAAGACCTGAAGAAGCTTATGGATATTCACACTGAAAAATCGCCATTAAATTACAGACTATGCAAAGGAATTTACGTTGAATCACCTGAGATAGCATACAAGAAATATGAAGTTATAAACAATCACTTTCTGGAAGATCTTGAATTTATGTTCAGGAATAATGTCTATCCCGGAATTGCCACTCATGACAAACCTCTGATAGAAGGTGCCTATAAACTTATTGAGAAATATAATGTTCCAAAAGAAAAGTATGAATTTCAAATGTTATACGGCGTGACACCGGCACTTAGAAAGTCGATTGTTGGCAAAGGGCACAGGATGAGAGTTTATGTTCCTTTTGGTAAAGAGTGGTTCGGTTATTCAACCCGCCGGCTAAAAGAAAATCCCAAAATTGCAAGTCTTATTATTAAGGCACTCTTTTATAAAGGATAAATGATAGATAAGACCATTACCATTGAAGATCTGGTGGAAACCATACCTGGCTCAGTGAAATACCTTATGGAGCAGGGAATTAAATGCATCGCTTGTGGGGAGCCAATATGGGGAACACTCGAAGAGGCTGCAAAAGAAAAGGGATTCAACGATGAAGAAATTGATAAGTTTGTTAATGATCTTAATAATCTCAGTAATGATAAACCAAAAAATGATATAAAAAGGTCTATTGATATCAAGAAACTGAGACCCGGTTAGTTATATTTATGTGTGTGAAGATAATTCTGCACATAATCTTCTATACCATCTTCAAGCGAAATAAACGGTTTTATATATCCAATTGATCTTAATTTTGTAATATCAGCCTGAGTAAAATACTGGTACTTATCACGAATATCTTCGGGTGTATCGATATATTCAATATTTTCATCCAACCCCATAGCTTTAAAAACAGCTTTAGCAAGATCGTTAAAGGTTCTTGCAGTACCTGTTCCCAGATTATAAATGCCAGGGTTTTTCCTTTGGTGCATAAGAAAAATCAATACATCAATAACATCTTTGACATAAATAAAATCCCGTGCCTGTTCACCATCATTAAAACCGGAACTATGTGAACGAAAAAGTTTTATTTTCCCCGTTTCCTTTTTCTGGTTAAAAGCATGAAATACAACAGAAGCCATTCTGCTTTTATGATATTCATTTGGACCATAGACATTAAAAAATTTAAGTCCTGCCCAATAATAGGGTTTCTTTTCCTGTTTTACCACCCACTTATCAAAATCGTTTTTCGATTTCCCGTATGGATTAAGTGGCTTAAGTTTATTCACAATCATATGATTATCTTCATAACCAAACTCACCGAGACCATATGTCGCGGCAGAAGAGGCATATATCAGGGGAATTCCAAATTCAACACACAACATCCAAACCTTTTTTGAGTATCCCAGATTCAAATTCTCAAACACCGATTTATTAAACTCGGTTGTATCTGTCCTGGCGCCTAAATGAAAAACAAATTGTATAAAACGGTGATTTTCCCTGAACCAATTAAAAAAATATTCCCTGTCAACTTTATCTGAATAAATTTTCCCGTCAAAATTTTTGTTCTTTTCCGGCTTTGAAAAATCATCAACCAGAATAATATCTTCAAATCCTTTTTCATTGAGGCCGGTAATCAGATTACTGGCAATAAAACCTGCTGCTCCGGTAACTATTATCATATTAAATTAATTTACTTGTGAAACATTTATTCCTGAAACATATCCTTGTTCACATCAGGTATCAAACCGGAAAATTTAGCTCTTTTATACAGCTCCTTGATGGCATCCTTCCCTTTTTCTGCAAGATCCAGGGTAAATTCATTTACATATAGATCAATATGTTTACGAATCACTTCATCTTCCACCGATTGGGCGTGTTTCTTAATATAATCAAATGAGTCCCGGGGATTTTCTTTCGCATAATTTAAACTTGTCTTAAGAATATGATTCACTTTCTTTCTAATTCCCTCAGGCAAGTCCCTTCTGATCATAATTCCCCCAAGCGGGATTGGCAGATGGGTTTTCTCTTCCCAAT
>JAUWPX010000028.1 GCA_030611395.1 Bacteroidota bacterium
TCGATGTTATTTTTAATCACATGGATAAATATGGTGATATTGATATAAACATCATACCATTACCTGATGGTGGAGCTGGATATTTGTTCAAACCAAACATAAATAGAAAGTTTAATCCGGAGTTTTTTAATGAATCTGAACTTCAAGTGCTTAATCAAGTTGCTGAAAAGTTCAAAAGGACATCAGCATCTCAAATTAGAAATATTAGTCATCTTGAAACTGCTTGGATAGATAATTACAATAATGGAAAAAAGTTAATCGATTATAATTATAGTTTTTATTTAAAAGCAATTTAAAATTTATTAGCAAAACTTAACTCTCTTAGAATCGAATACCTGCCAGCCGAAACTTTAGTGAAGGCTGGTTTGAAATTAGGAGCGTATAATTATCTGCAAAATGCAATTCTCATAAAAAAGAAATTCTATTTAGGCGAAGCCCGGAATCCCGATAATAGTTTTGTAAGCTTTTGATTTTTTCAAAAGCAACAAAAACTTTAAATCGGGATGGAGACATAATATTAATTATAGCTTGTCTGCCGGAATGAATATGAAGGCTGATTGACAAGATTGGTTGTGCATGCAAGCCGCAAATTACTTTAATATAATTCTTCTTAAA
Source organism: Bacteroidota bacterium (assembly GCA_030611395.1). Classification (GTDB taxonomy): domain Bacteria; phylum Bacteroidota; class Bacteroidia; order Bacteroidales; family VadinHA17; genus JADFUQ01. The sequence goes on from JAUWPX010000028.1 coordinate 616, forward strand.
TTAACCACAAATTCCTTAACATAAAATCGTGCCGATATAGGGCTGCTGTAGAAGCCGCTATATCTGATTTTATGTTAACCAGCGAAGCCGGACAAGATTCTCTGGAAAAAGCCTATAATAAATATTATGTTAAATAGGAAATATATAAATAAAAGGGAGTAGTTATTTAATACTCCCCTTTTTCTATCTGTTTAAGATTATTCTGCTTCTTTCGATTCACTAAGTTTCTTAACTATTACTTCATGCTTCTCCATCATCTGCATACGATAATAAAGAATTTTTAATGTTTCCATTGTTGCAATATCAGCGGGATTTAGTTCATGCGCATTTTCCATGTAAGGTAAAGCGTTGGTAAACTGTGCCTCTGCAGCTGTCTTTGCTTTTTCATACTCCTCATTATCCATTATCGCGTTGGCTTTTTCAACCATAGTAACACCTTTATTAAATAAAAGAGCCCCGATATTGTATTGTGTATTAAAATATGCCGGATCAAGCTCTACAGCTTTCAGGTATGCTTTCATTGCTTTCTCAGCTTCATTAGCTTTATCGTACAAAACACCCTCAGCATGATAGTATGTTGCATTTTCCGGATCTTTCTCCTTGGCAATTGCTATATATTCAAGTGCCTCTTCGTTATTTCCTGAAAAAAGATAATAATTTACCAGGTGAACCAGAACATTCTCATTTCCGGGAAATGCTTCAAATGCTTCCTGAAGAGTTTTTGCAGCATTGGTTGAATCCTCTTTTCCCAGATAACAGTTTTTTAGAAGAAGATACAGATCCGCACCACCATATCCTAATTTCGAGCATGTAGTGAAATACTCAATGGCTTTGTCAAATATCTCTCCGTTATATGCAGCTAAACCGGCATTATATATTATGCTTGTATCAGCTGCACCACCAAAAATTTCGTTCTCCCCTACTTTCATAGCAAATTCAAATGCATCCAATGCTACAGAATAATCCTTTGTCTGGAATCCTCCAATGCCTTTATTTATTACAGCGTTTGATAACAACGGTAGCTGCATATTAACCGCATTCTCCATATTCTCATCTAACTCAATGGCTTTCTGATAATTTTTAAAAGCTATTTTGAAAGGATTATCAATTAACGTATTAAACTCTTCATTATCTGAAACCCCTGCTGCCTGAGCTAGTTTGCCATATACAAAAAATGTTTTTGCCCAGTCTTTACTTTTTTCATCCTGAAAAGCCATATCAAGTTTTGTTTTAGCTTCTTTCAGTTCATTATTATCGATGTGAATCTCAGCCTGTTTGACATACTTCTTCTGAGCTGTTATGCCAATAACCAGGACTACACTCATTAAAATAGTAACAATAATTCGTTTCATTTTGTTTTCGGTTTTAAGTTCAAAAGTATTAAGTTTTTACAATTTTATTATTTTTTTTTTAATAATCATTAATTTCTTGTTTTAAATTCTGTAATTCTTTTTCAATCATGCTATGTTTATCCATCATTTTTAGTCTGTAATATATCAATTTTAGTGTTTCCATCGTTTCGATGTTTTCTTTATTAAGTCCATGTGCCTTTTCGAGGTATGGTAAAGCCTCTGCAAACTGCAGATCAGCAGCCTCTCTTGCTGCTGTGTATTTCTCGTTATCAAGTATTTTGTTGGCTTCTTCAACCATTATTACTCCCTGGTTAAAAATCAGTGCTCCCAGGTTATATTGAGAAGCAAAAAACTCAGGATCAAGATCTATTGATCTCTGATAAGCATTCTTTGCATTTTCAAACTTCCCTAACCTGTCGTAAATTAAACCTTCAGCAAAGAAATAGTTAGCATTATCAGGGTTCTTTTCTTTAGCTATCTTCAGAAGATCAAGAGCTTCATTATTCATACCGGCAGAGATATAGTAATTTACCAGTTGAATCAGTACTTCCTCCTCTTCAGGAAATTCTTCAAAGGCTTCAATAAGAACCTGCAATACATTGGCTGAATCATTCATTGAAGCATAAGCATTCTTCAACAAGAGGTACAGGTTAACCCCTCCGTAATTCATTTCCTTACATGTAGTGAATTGCTTTACCGCTTTTTCATATATTTCTGCATTATATGCCGCCAGACCTGCATTGTATATTATGCCTGTATCAACCGAACCTTTAAAAATATCATTTTCAGCAATTTTACTTACATATTCAAAACTGATCATTGCCTCCCTGTATTTCCGGGCTTTAAAAGCTTCAAACCCTTTGTCAACAAAGTCATTCGACAACTTAGGCAACAAAAGACTCACTGAATTATCCAGCTTTCCTTTTTCATCCATATCCAGTGCTTTCATATAGTTTTTATATGCAAGTTGAAGCGGGTTTTCAAACAAATCCCGGTCTTTCTTTTCCTTTGATGTTGCTGCTGTTTGCGCCAGTTTACCATAAACCAGGTATGTTTTTGCCCATTGATTATTGGCAGTTGAATCAGTTGCCAACTGAATCATCTCCATGGCATCTTTAAGTTTACCATCATCAATAAGATGTTCAGCTTGCCTTACATACAGTTTTGTTGAGCATCCACCAAGAGATATGAGTACAATAAACAATATTGGTAAAATTTGTTTCATTTTCGAATGGCTACATTTACTAAATTACCTCAACAAGTACCTTGCCATTTTATAAACCTGGCAATATATTTTTCTATTTCTCCTCATTTTCAGGAGATTCTGAACCATTTTCCAGTTCATCCTCATCGTTAACCTCGACATAGGCCACGGCAGCGATCGAATCATCCTCTTTGAGGTTTATTATTCTTACCCCCTGTGTTGTACGTCCCATAACTCTTAACTCCGAAACAGCAATCCTGATGGTAAGACCCGAACGATTTATTATCATCAGGTCATCAGTATCAAGTACCCCTTTCATTGCAATTAATTCTCCGGTTTTCTTAGTGATATTCAGGGTTTTAACACCTTTCCCACCACGGTTAGTGATTCTGTAATCACCTATCCTTGAGCGCTTTCCGTAACCTTTTTCAGCAACCACCAGTATATCTTCCTTTTCTTCCTCAACAGCAACCATTCCAATCACTTCATCGTTGCCTGAGCCAAGCCTAATACCTCTTACTCCGGAAGCTGTTCTGCCCATAGGTCGTACTTTACTTTCATGGAAACGAATAGCTCTTCCCGATCTGACTGCCATCATGATCTCATGATTCCCATTGGTTAATTTAGCTTCAAGTAACTCATCTCCTTCCCTGATATTAATTGCATTTATTCCGTTTTGCCGCGGACGGGAATATGCTTCGAGTGTTGTTTTCTTTATTACACCCTTTTTTGTACCCAGGATAATAAAATTATTATTGATATATTCTTCGTTATCTAGCTTTTGTACATTAATATAGGCCCTTACAAAATCATTTGGTTCAATGTTTAAGATATTCTGTATTGCCCGGCCTTTCGCAATTCTTGACCCTTCCGGGATCTGGTATACTTTCAGCCAGTAGCATTTACCGTTTTTCGTAAAAAACAGCATAGTATTATGCATAGAGGCAATATATAAATGTTCAAGGAAATCCTCATCGCGTGTCGTTCCTCCCCTTGAACCGATACCTCCTCTCCCCTGCCGTTTGAAGTCAGCCAGTGGTGTGCGTTTGATATAGCCAAGCCTGGAAATTGTAATAACCATATCTTCATCAGCATAAAAATCTTCCGGATCAAATTCCTCAACACTAGGCACAATCTCAGTCCTGCGTTCATCACCGTATTTCTCTTTTACCTCAAAAAGCTCATCCCTGATAATTTTCATCTGAAGACTTTCATTTGATAAAATATCATTCAGATATTCTATCAGATTCATCAGGCTCTTATATTCTTCCCTTATCTTATCTCTTTCGAGTCCGGTAAGGCGGTGCAATCTCATATCCAGTATTGCTTTAGCCTGAATTTCTGTCAGTTCAAAATTCTTAACAAGACCTGTTTTTGCCTCATCCGGAGTTTTCGAATTCCTTATCAGCTTGATAATATCATCAAGATTATCAAGTGCAACCAGCAATCCCTCAAGAATATGAGCCTTTTTCTTTGCCTGTTCAAGTTCATATTTTGTACGCCTCAGAACAACCTGGTGGCGGTGTTTAACAAAATATGATATCATCTGTTTTAATGTCAACGATCTTGGCCGACCATTTACAAGAGCAATGTTATTTACGTTAAAAGAGTTCTGTAACTGAGTGTATTTGAATAATTTATTCAGTACTACATTTGATGTAGCATCTCTTTTAAGGATAATAACTATCCGCATTCCATCACGGTCCGACTCATCATTAATATAAGATATACCTTCAATCTTCTTTTCATTGATCAGGTCAGCCGTCTTTTTGATCATATCTGCTTTATTCACCATATAGGGTATCTCTGATACCACTATCCGTTCCCTTCCTGAAGGAGTAGTTTCAATTTCAGTCCTGGCCCTTACTACCAGCCTTCCTTTCCCTGTTAAAAATGCTTCTTTAATACCCTGCACTCCGTAAATAATGCCGCCGGTTGGAAAATCAGGTCCTTTAATGTACTCCATCAACTCATCAACCTCAATTTCATTATTATCGATATATGCAATTGTTGCGTCAATAACTTCTGTAAGATTGTGAGGTGGAATATTTGTCGCCATTCCAACAGCAATCCCTGACGCACCATTAATTAACAGGTTAGGTATGCGTGTAGGAAGTACCGTGGGTTCTTCCAGTGTGTCATCAAAATTCAATTTGTAATCTACGGTGCTTTTATCGATATCCCTAAGGATTTCTTCAGCAATTTTTTGAAGCCGGGCTTCAGTGTAACGCATAGCAGCAGGACTATCTCCGTCAACAGAACCAAAGTTACCCTGACCATTTACCAATGGATAACGTAATGACCACGGTTGTGCCATTCTTACCATCGCTTCATAAACAGACGAGTCACCATGTGGATGATATTTACCCAAAACCTCCCCCACTATCCTTGCAGATTTCTTATATGGTCGATTTGAATAAAGTCCAATTTCCGACATACCAAACAATACACGCCTGTGCACAGGTTTCAATCCATCTCTAACATCCGGTAATGCTCTGGAAACAATAACCGACATTGAATAATCGATATATTTCGATTTCATTTCCTCTTCAATGTTTATCTTTACAATTCTTTCTCTTTCTGGCATTTATAATAATCTTTTTTAAGAAAAATTTGACACTTTTATTTATTGTTCATTAACTTGCGAAAATAGTGATTTATTCTTTAATCTTAACCATTTGTAATGCTTAATTTTCAACACTTGTTTGTTCATAATTGATTACTAAATTTGCATAGAAAAACAAGCCATATTGACGGATATAAATCTTTGGCATTTGAATTGATAGAATATGAAAGTTATAGTTACAAAAAAGTACTTATGATGGATGCAAATTTTTCACAACGAATAAAAGATGTCTTAAGTTACAGTAAGGAAGAAGCAATAAGGCTGGGTAATAATCAGATTGGCACAGAGCATTTATTCCTGGGTATTTTGCGTGATGGAGAGGGATTGGCTGTTGATGTCCTGCTCACACTGGGAACTGATTTAGTTGACCTTAAGAAAACTATTGAAGGTAGTATTAGAAATAATATGGCAGATAATATTAGTGAAACTGAAAATATCCCACTTCTTAAACAAGCTGAAAGGGTATTAAAACTTGTATATCTTGAAGCAAAATCCCTCAAACAAACAACTATTGATACCGGTCATTTATTATTAGCTATACTAAAAGATGAGGATTCAATTGTAACCCAATCGCTTAATGAGCTTGATATAGATTATAAGTCTGTTAAAACCGAACTTGAAGGAAATAATCCCAGGGCAACGGCAGATTTTCCAGGCGAGGAAGAGGAAGAAGAAAACCGTGGTTTCGGAGGCAGTAAAGGAAGTTCACAGCAAGTTGCTTCAAAAACTTCTTCTGATACACCTGTGCTTGACAATTTCGGGACAGATCTGACTAAAGCAGCTGAAGAAAACCGTCTGGATCCAATAATTGGCAGAGAGAGAGAAATCGAACGCCTGGCTCAGATACTAAGCCGAAGAAAGAAAAACAATCCTATCCTGATTGGTGAACCGGGTGTAGGAAAATCTGCTATTGCTGAAGGACTGGCTATGCGTATTATACAAAGAAAAGTATCAAGAGTGCTTTTTGGAAAACGTGTTGTAACTCTCGACCTGGCTTCAATTGTGGCAGGCACAAAATACAGGGGACAATTTGAGGAAAGAATGAAAGCCATACTGAATGAATTGATAAAAACTCCTGATATTATATTGTTTATCGATGAAATTCATACCATTGTCGGAGCCGGTGGTGCTACCGGTTCTCTGGATGCTGCAAATATGCTTAAACCATCACTGGCACGTGGTGAGATTCAATGTATCGGATCAACTACTCTGAATGAATACCGTCAGCATATAGAAAAGGATGGTGCCCTTGAACGAAGATTTCAGAAAATTATGGTTAACCCTACAAGTATTGACGAAACACTGGATATTCTTAATAATATTAAAGACAGGTATGAAGAGCATCATAATGTAATTTATACCGAAAAGGCAATTGAAGCTTGCGTAAAGCTTACCGCAAGATATATCTCCGACCGGCATTTACCTGACAAGGCTATTGATGCTATGGATGAAGCCGGTTCCCGTGTCCATATATTAAATATTGTTGTTCCACAGCGTATGCTTGATCTTGAAAACCAACTTGAAAATACCAAGAATGAAAAAATAAAAGCTGTTAAGAACCAGAATTTTGAAAAAGCTGCAAGTTTTCGCGACAGGGAAAAGAATATGATTGAAGCTCTTGAGGAAGAAAAGAGTAAATGGGAAAAAGAACTCAGCCAAAACAGGGAAATTGTTGATGATGAAAAGGTTGCTGAGGTAGTTGCGATGATGACAGGTGTACCGGTACAGCGTATTGCCCAGGCTGAGGGAGCACGTTTAATTAAGATGCATGATGAAATTAGCAAAAAAGTTGTTGGACAGGATGATGCAATTGCAAGAATTGTTAAGTCGATACAACGAAACCGGGCAGGACTAAAAGATCCGAATAAGCCTATTGGTTCATTTATTTTCCTTGGTCCTACCGGAGTTGGAAAAACCCAGCTTGCAAAAATACTTGCACAATATCTGTTTGATTCAATGGATAACCTTATTCGTGTTGATATGAGCGAGTATATGGAGAAGTTTTCGGTATCACGACTTGTTGGAGCTCCTCCCGGGTATATAGGCTACGAAGAAGGAGGACAGCTTACTGAGAAAGTCCGGCGCAAACCATATGCTGTAGTTCTTCTTGATGAAATTGAAAAAGCACATAGTGATGTTTTCCATATCCTGCTTCAGGTTATGGATGAAGGACAGCTTACTGACAGCCTTGGAAGAAGAGTGGATTTTAAGAACACTATTATTATTATGACTTCCAATATAGGGACACGCCAACTGAAAGATTTTGGACATGGTGTAGGTTTTGAGACACAGGCAAAGCGCACAGGTACTGATCAATATAATAAAAGTGTTATTCAGAAAGCACTGCAGAAAACTTTTGCACCTGAATTTCTCAACCGGGTTGATGATGTGGTTATATTCAACGCCCTTACCAGGGAAAATATATATGAAATTATTGATATTGAACTTAAAGGGTTGTATGACAGAGTTAATGTACTGGGATATAAAATCTCTATGTCAGATACTGCAAAAGACTTTATTTCAGAAAAAGGATATGATGTTCAGTTTGGTGCCAGACCCCTGAAACGTGCTATTCAGAAGTATCTTGAAGATCCTATGGCAGAGGTGATTATTCAAACTTCACTCGAAGAAGGCGATACTATTGCTGTCGGCTTCAATAAGAAAAAAGAAGAAATAACTCTCAATGTCAAGAAGAAGAAGAAGTGATTAACTACTTAACTTGTTCCATACAGGTCAAAATTATCGTAACCGGTTATCAGGATATTGTGGAACTCTCCTGTCATCAACCCTTTCGCGGGTTTTATCAAAACCTCCTGATCAACCTCAGGTGAATCAAATTCAGTCCGCCCTACGAAATAATCTCCTTCCTGTCTGTCAATTATCACTTTATACTTATTACCAATTTTTTCCTTATTCAGCTTGTTTGATATACCTTCCTGGATAGTCATAATTTCCTCTGCCCTTTGCATTTTTGTCTCTTTAGGGATATCATCTTTATAGTTATTGAAGCTGTAAGTGTCTTCTTCATGTGAATAAATAAAAATACCCAGCCTGTCAAACCTGACCTCAGAAATAAATTCCTTCAATTCTGCAAAATCCTTCTCACTCTCACCCGGATATCCGGTAAGCAGTGTTGTGCGTAAAGCGATTCCCGGAACCTCTTTCCTTATCCTGTTTATCAGTCCATAGGTTTCTTTTCCTGTAATACCACGTCGCATTGCCTTTAGTACGGGATCAGCAATATGCTGGAATGGGATATCAAGATAATTGCAAATATTTTCTTTGTTTTGTATTACAGGGAGAATATCTGCCGGAAAATTTGCAGGAAAAAGATAATGTAACCTGATCCACTCAATGCCGGGAACTTCAGAAAGTTTATCAATCAGGTCTTTGAGTCGTTGTTTGTGGTAAATATCCAGTCCATAATATGAAAGATCCTGCGATATGAGGATTAATTCCTTAACTCCCTGTTTTGCAAGGTAAACAGCTTCTTTTAAAAGTGATTCAATTGTACGTGATCTGTGCTTACCCCTGATTAAAGGAATAGCACAAAAAGCACATTTCCGGTCACAACCTTCTGCTATTTTCAGGTACGCATAATGCCCGGGAGTAACCAGGTTCCTTTCCCCGAGAAGTTCTTTCCGGTATTTAATCCCAAGCGATTTTACGATTTGTTCAAGACTGTTAACACCAAAAAACCTGTCAACCTCTGGAATTTCGTTTTTTAATTCCTCTTTATATCTCTCTGATAAGCAACCAATAACATATAGATTTTGGATTTCCCCTTTTTCCCTGGCACGGGCATACCGTAGAATTGTTTCTACTGATTCCTCTTTCGCATCATTGATAAACCCACAGGTGTTAATTATTACCGTCTGAGCATCTGTTGTCTCCGAATCATGTTCCACTATCAGGTTACCGGCATCAAGTTGTTTTATAAGTACTTCGGAATCAACAATGTTTTTGGAACATCCAAGGGTAATAACGTTAATTTTGTTAATTGGTTTTGTCATATTGATAAAGAATGTTACTGGGTGCTTGGTGCTGGGTGCTGGGGTTTAAGCAAAGAGTGAATCCACAAATTCTTTCTTATTAAAAACCTGTATATCATCCAAACCTTCGCCTATCCCTATATACCGTACAGGAACATTAAACTGGTCGGAGATCCCGATTACAACGCCACCTTTAGCAGTTCCATCAAG
>JAUWPX010000254.1 GCA_030611395.1 Bacteroidota bacterium
ATTCCTTTTATCTGATCAATTTCTGATCCTAAAAATTTAATTGATCGTTTTTGCCGGTGAAAAGATATTCCAAACCGGTGTGCTTCATTTCTCAGATTCTGGATAATTTTTAAAGAATAAGAATTTTTGTCGAGATAAAGCGGAACCGGATCGGATGGAAAAAATATTTCCTCCAGTCGTTTTGCTATTCCAATTATTGTAATCTCTTTTCGAATATTGAGTTTGTCAAGACTTTCAACTGCCGCGTTTAACTGACCTTTTCCCCCATCGATTATCACAAGTTGAGGCAGGGATTTTTTTTCGTTTAATAATCTATTGTACCTTCGATATACTACCTCGCCCATTGAAGCATAATCATTTGCTCCCTGCACTGTCTTAATATTATAATGCCTGTATTCCCGTTTTAAAGGTATCCCGCTTTTAAACACCACACATGCAGCAACAGGATTGGTTCCCTGAATATTTGAATTATCAAAACACTCTATATGTACCGGTAATATTTTTAATCTCAGGTCTTTTTGTAATTGCTCAAGTTTCTTTTCCCGGCGTACTGATTTTTTACTCCCTTCCAAAAGTTTTTGAACCCCACTTCGATAATACCAGGCATTCCTATTTGAAAGATCCAATAATTTCTTTTTATCACCTCTTATAGGAACAGTTATTTTCAAATTTTTAAGTTCCGTATCTGGCTGAAAAGGAAGTATTAACTCTTTTGCTTTGCTTCCAAACCGATGCATAATATCAATAATTACAATTGATAATATTTCTTCTTTGGTTTCATCAAGTTTTTTTCTTATTTCTACCGTATGTGACTGAATTACTGCTCCTTTAATCACCTTTAAATAATTAACATATGCACGGTTTTTGTTTTCAATTATCGAAAAAACATACACATCTTTAATGCGTAAACTAACAATTGTTGAACGGCTCCCGTATTTCTCAAGTGTTTTTATTTTTTCTTTAATTATATCAGCTTCTTCATATTTTAAACCGGTTGCATATTCATTCATTAAATTCTTCAGGTATCCAATAACTTCCTGAATATTTCCCTTCAGAATATTTTTTACCTGTTTAATCAATTTTTCATATTTTTCTTCACTTTGTAAACCCTCACAAGGGCCTTTACAATTGCCAAGGTGATATTCAAGACAAACTTTTATTTTTCTTTTTTTAATGTTTTCCGGAGTAAGTTTATAGGAACATGTTCTGAGCGGATACAGGTTATTTAATAGCTCAAGCAATGTTTTTACCATCCCTCCTGTGGTATATGGACCGAAATAATCTGATCCGTCATTAATAATATTCCTTGTAGAAAAAACCCTTGGAAAAGGTTCGTTTTTAATACATATCCATGGGAATGTTTTATCATCTTTTAGCATTATATTATACCTCGGCTGATACTTTTTAATCAGATTGTTTTCAAGTAATAATGCATCCGATTCAGAATCAACTATAATGTGTTTTATTTCAGCAATTTTACTAACCAGTATTTTTGTTTTACCATAATTTGTACCGGTAAAATATGAAGAGACCCGTTTTTTCAGATTTTTTGCTTTCCCCACATATATCAAATTTTCCTTATTATCAAAATACTGATACACACCTGGCTTACCAGGCATCACCGATAGTAAGGATTTAATATGAGCGGATATTTTTTCAGGCTTATCCATTGTCGAAATGTAGTAATTATTATGTTATTAGAGAGAAGAAGTGATTCGGTATTGCAGTGAAAATGAGTTACGAGTTTTTACTCTTTGCCCTTTGCTCCCCGCTCTTCGCTCTTCTAGTCCACAAATAGTGATACTGGAGAAAAGGCGTTGACATCAAAAAGACCTTTATCGCTCAGTTTTAGTTCAGGAATTACCAGAAGAGCCATAAAGGATAGTGTCATTAAGGGTGATTTGAATGAAGATCCCAGGGATTTTGCTAATTCGTTTAGTTCAGCATACGCCGAGGCTGTTTTTTCTGCGCTTTCTGAGGACATTAAGCCCGCGATTTCCAGATGTAGTTGATGAATATTCCCTTTTTCACTAATAACAATCCCCCCTTTTAGAGAAATAACCGAATTTATAGCTTGCAGCAAATCCTTATCATTTGTGCCTGCAGCAATAATATTATGACTGTCGTGAGCAATACTTTGGGCCACAGCACCATCTTTAAATCCAATACCATGAATAAATCCAATTACAGGCTCTGAATTATTGTAACGATTTACAACAACCAATTTTAAAATATCATTTTCTATATCCGAAACTACCTGCCCGTTTCTGATATTGGGTTTTACAACCATTGAGCCGGTAAATAATTGTCCGTCAAAACACTTAATAACCCTTATACTCTTTCCTTTATCTTTTACAAGCAGGTCGTTCCCCGATATTTCCTCCCTTTTGAAATTATTAACCGGCTTACCTGCTTTATATTCAAATAAAGTATTTCCTCTATCATATACTTTTTTTCCGTTAATATAAGTCTCCAGGACATTAAAATTCTCCAGATCATCAACAATAATAAAGTCGGCAGGATCGCCGGTCTGTAATAATCCAATATTCAGATTGTAATGTTTAACAGGATTAACACAAGCAACTGTTAGCAGGTCAAAAAGGCCGATCCCCTTCTCAAGACCTCGTTTAATAATCAGGTTAATATGTCCCTTTACCAAATCGTCAGGATGGCAATCATCAGTACATAACATAACCTTTTCAGGATATTTTTTAATCAAAGGATACAGAGCATTAAAGTTTTTTGCTGCACTACCCTCCCTTATTTGTGTTTTAATCCCATTCCGAATTTTTTCAATTGCCTCATCAATAGTCGCAGATTCATGATCAGTAGAGATATTTGCACAGCCATATTTCTTTAAATTTTCACCTGTAACTCCCGGCGCATGTCCGTCAATAGGCTTATTTAATTTTATTGCAGATCTTATCTTTCCCCAAACTTCTGCATCATCGTATATTACCCCCGGGAAATTCATCACCTCAGACAAGAAAAAGTAATCATCGCTTCTTAGCAACTCTCCCACAATTTCAGCATTCAGAGTCGCACCCGATGTTTCAAAACCAGTAGCCGGCACACATGACGGCACACCAAAATAAAATTTCAACGGAACTTTTTTCCCATCCTCAATCATAAATTTCAACCCTTCTTTCCCGCATACATTTGCAATTTCGTGTGGATCTGACACTGTTGCAACTGTTCCATGTCTAACAGCCAGTCGGGCAAACTCACCCGGTGTAAGCATTGAGCTTTCAATATGCACATGGGAATCAATAAAACCAGGCAGAATATATTTTCCGCATTGCTCATTAA
>JAUWPX010000160.1 GCA_030611395.1 Bacteroidota bacterium
CCCGGAGCCGGATACGGCGGATCATGTTTCCCGAAAGATGTACAGGCCCTTATCCGTACTGCTGCTGAAAATAAATATCCTCTGAGAATTCTACAGGCTGTTGAGGATGTTAACTATAGCCAGAAAGAGGTGATCTTTAACAAAATAATGAAGCACTTCAACGGAGATATCAAGGGCAAAACTTTTGGTTTCTGGGGATTGTCATTCAAACCTCAAACTGACGATATGCGCGAAGCACCATCATTGGTTATTATAGATAAACTGCTAAACGAAGGTGCCAGTGTAAAAGCTTATGATCCGGCAGCAATGAATGAAACAAAACGAATACTGGGTGATAAGATTAAATATGCGGCCGATCAATATGAAGCGCTTATTGACACCGATGCTATGATACTGATTACCGAGTGGCCGGAATTTCGTATGCCAAACTTCAGAGTAATGGAAAAGCTACTGAAGGAAAAATTAATTTTTGACGGACGAAATATATATGATCCGGAAGAAATGGAAGAGAACGGCTATGTGTATTACGCTATCGGAACAGGTAAACAATCGTAAAACTATTACTATATGAAACGAATACTTATAACGGGGGGAGCCGGTTTTATCGGCTCCCATCTTTGCGAACGGTTACTTAGTGAGGGAAACGAAGTAATATCTTTGGATAACTACTTCACCGGAGCAAAGTCAAATATTGTCCACCTTCTGGATAATCCGTATTTTGAACTGATACGACATGATGTCACTATGCCATTTTTCATCGAAGTAGATGAAATATATAATTTAGCCTGTCCCGCTTCACCTATCCATTATCAATATAATGGTATCAAAACAATAAAAACATCAGTAATGGGTGCAATAAATATGCTGGGACTGGCCAAACGGATTAAAGCCAAAATCCTACAGGCTTCTACCAGTGAGGTTTATGGTGATCCGAAAATACACCCGCAACCTGAAACATACTGGGGCCACGTAAATCCAATCGGACCAAGATCATGCTATGATGAAGGGAAAAGATGTGCTGAATCCCTGTTTATTAACTATCATGAACAGAACAATGTCAGGATAAAAATCGCCAGGATATTCAATACTTACGGTCCAAGGATGCACCCCAACGACGGAAGAGTGGTTTCTAACTTTATTGTTCAGGCACTAAACGGAAAAAATATTACCATTTATGGTGATGGTTCACAAACCAGAAGTTTTCAATATGTTGATGACCTGATAAACGGGATAATCAAACTAATGGAAACCCCGGATTCCATTACAGGACCTATAAATGTTGGCAACCCGGATGAGTTCTCAATTAAGGAACTTGCCGAGAAAGTTATTGAATTTACCGGATCAAAATCAAAAATCACCTTCGAACCTTTGCCAACAGACGATCCGACACAAAGAAAACCCGATATCTCAAAAGCTAAAGAACTATTAAAATGGGAACCTAAAATTAAACTTGAAGAAGGACTTGTGAAAACAATTGAGTATTTCAAGAAAACCCTCTCATTATAAGATCACAAATGACATTTGTTTAACTTTATAGACAGACATTAATTAGTTTAAGAATTGAAATAACACTATTAGAATGAAAGGACTTATTCTTGCCGGAGGTTCCGGCACCAGGCTTTATCCACTTACACAAAGTATCTCGAAACAGATAATCCCGGTATATGATAAACCAATGATCTATTATCCATTGTCTGTATTAATGCTGGCAGGTATCAGGGAAATTCTTATCATATCCACTCCCGAGGATATTCATCTGTACGAGAAATTACTTGGTGATGGTAATCAGTTGGGATTGGAGATATCATACGAAGTGCAACCCTCACCTGATGGATTGGCACAAGCATTCATAATCGGTGAGAAATTTATTGGTGATGATACCGCATGTCTTGTGCTTGGTGATAATATTTTTTACGGACATGGATTCGGAAAAGAGTTACTCGAAACCGCAAAACTAACAGATGGTGCAGTAGTATTTGGTTATTATGTCACCGATCCCGAACGCTATGGTGTAGTTGATTTTGATGAATCAGGAAAAGTCCTTAGTATTGAAGAAAAGCCAAAGCAGCCAAAATCAAACTATGCTGTTACAGGTCTCTATTTCTATAGTAATGATGTTATTGAAAAAGCTAAAAACCTGAAACCATCAGCCAGAGGTGAACTGGAAATTACCGACCTGAACAAACTTTATCTTGAAGAAGACAGGTTGCAGGTAAAATTGCTGGGCCGCGGAAACGCATGGCTCGATACAGGAACTCATAAAAGCCTGTTGCAAGCTTCGAATTATATAGCTACTCTCGAAGAAAGACAAGGACTGAAAGTCTCTTGTATTGAGGAAATTGCATTTATTAGAGGTTATATCGACAGACAACAATTAACTGAATTGGCAAAACCTCATAGAAAAAACCAGTATGGGCAATACCTTCTCCGAATAGCTGATGAGAAAACAAAGATTTACTAAAAGATAAGTCGGTAGTTGGCAATTAACAAACAACACGTAATAATTTAAGCATTTAATAATCTGTTAAACACTGAATAATTACAAAAAAATAATATGGAAATAATCAAAACTGATATACCTGATCTGTTGATTCTCAAACCAAAAGTATTTGAAGATGAAAGGGGATATTTTTTTGAAAGCTATAATGAGAAAAACCTGGCAGACTATGGCATACAAATACAATTTGTTCAGGATAACCAGTCAAAATCTTCTTTTGGAGTAATACGCGGACTGCATTACCAGTTGGCACCATATTCACAGACAAAGCTAATAAGGGTACTGGAAGGTGAGGTGCTGGATGTTGGAGTGGATATTCGAAAAAATTCCCCCACATTTGGAAAATGGTACAGTCACAGACTTAGTGCTGAAAACAAACAACAAATGCTGGTTCCGGCCGGCTTCGCCCATGGATTCTCTGTTTTGAGCAAAATAGCTGTGGTCTTTTATAAATGTGATAAACTATATCACCCCGAATCAGAAAGAGGAATAATGTATAATGACCCGGAATTAAGTATCGACTGGAATATTGAACCTGGAAAGGCAATCATTTCTGCCAAAGACAAAAGCCATCCTTCGTTAAAAGATGCGGATATGAATTTTGAATATAAATAACAGGACTTATGATAAAAAACATTCTGGTAACCGGATCGTACGGACAACTCGGAAATGAACTTCACGAGCTAGCCGGTGAGGGTCTGCCTTATCATTTTATCTGGACCGATGCAGATACCCTGGATATCACTGATAAAGAAGCATTGAAAAACTTTGTTAAAAAGAATCCTATTGATCTTCTAATTAATTGCGCCGCATATAATGCTGTAGATAAAGCTGAAGAAGAAAAAGAAATAGCTGAATTAATAAACACAAAAGCCGTTAGACTATTAGCTGAAATTTGTAAAGAAAACGGCGCAAAATACATTCATGTTTCCACTGATTATGTTTTTAATGGCAAAACTTTTCTGCCATACAAAGAAACCGATACTCCAAATGCTAACTCAGCCTACGGAATATCCAAGCTAAAGGGAGAAGAAGAGGCTTTAAAATATGATAATGCTTTGATTATCAGAACAGCCTGGCTATACTCATCCTATGGGAAAAACTTTGTAAAAACCATGTTGGGTCTTGGTGCTGAAAAGGAATCATTAGGTGTTATCTTCGATCAGGTTGGAACACCTACTTATGCTTTTGATCTGGCTAATGCTATAATTAAAATCATTAACCATATAAATGATAATAAAAAAGATTTTAACCCGGGGATATATAACTTCTCTAACGAGGGTGTATGTAGCTGGTATGATTTTGCAGTTTGCATAATGAAGTCTGCAGAACTATCATGTAAAGTACTTCCAATAGAAACTAAAGATTATCCATTACCGGCTAACCGTCCTTTTTATAGTGTGCTCAACAAAAACAAGATCCGTAGTGCTTTCAATATTGAGATTCCCCACTGGAAAGAAAGCCTTGATAAATGCATCAAAAAAATCACCAGGCACCAGAACTTTGAACTTTAAAATAAGCTAAATCCAAATTGTTATGAAAGATAACCAAATGCTTATCAATGTCAGAGAAAAAGCCAACAAATGGCTTGAGGATAATTATGACTCCGACACCAAAGCCAGCGTGAAAAATATGTTGGATAATAATGAATCTGAGCTAATTGAATCATTTTATAAAGACCTTGAATTTGGTACAGGCGGACTCAGAGGTATCATGGGAGCCGGAACAAACAGAATGAATATTTATACTGTTGGAATGACAACCCAGGGGTTAAGTAACTATGTTAAGAAAGCATTTGCCAATAAAGATAAAATTAAAGTAGCTGTAGCATACGATAACAGGAACAACAGTCGTCTGTTTGCTGAAACAACTGCAAAAATATTTGCTGCAAATGGTTTTAAGGTTTTCCTGTTCGATGCTCTCAGACCCACTCCTGAATTATCATTTGCAATCAGGCA
Organism: Bacteroidota bacterium; assembly: GCA_030611395.1. Lineage (GTDB taxonomy): Bacteria > Bacteroidota > Bacteroidia > Bacteroidales > VadinHA17 > JADFUQ01. The sequence goes on from JAUWPX010000160.1 coordinate 4,456, forward strand.
TTTTAAATGTCAGAGCGGTGTTGTTGTCACGGCTTCTCATAACCCTAAAGAATATAACGGTTACAAAGTTTACTGGGAAGATGGCGGACAAATTATCCAGCCTCATGATAAGAATATTATTGACGAAGTTAAGAGCATTTCCTCTATTGATGAAGTATTGTTCGATGGAAAA
>JAUWPX010000057.1 GCA_030611395.1 Bacteroidota bacterium
CCTCAAAACAAGAAAATTGGTGAGAGCTGGGAAATTTCGGGATTCAAGGATAATATTTCTATTGTTTCAAATGGACAACTGGCAGGGAATAACCTGCAGGAACTGGTTGAAATATATATGAGTGAGCTGGTTGGAGATAAAGTTTTTGAAAAATTCGGAATCGAATTTCCACTGCTTGTTAAGTTTATAGATGCCAACGAAGTATTATCTATCCAGGTACATCCGGGTGACGAACTTGCCGGCAAACGACACAATGAATGCGGCAAGACTGAAATGTGGTACATTATTCAGGCTGATAAAGATTCAGAAATAGTCACAGGATTTAAACAAGAAATTAATAAGGAACAATACCAAAAATATTTTCGGGAAGGTCATTTAAACCAAATCCTGAATATTGAAAAAGCTAAGGAAGGAGAGGCGTTTTTTATTCCCGCGGGAAGGATACATGCTTCCGGGAAAGGTATACTCCTTGCCGAGATACAACAAACTTCAGATCTCACTTATAGAATTTATGACTGGGACAGAAAAGACGAAAATGGTAACAGCAGGGAATTACATACTGAACTTGCACTTGATGCAATAGACTTTTCCACATATAATAATTACAAAAACCCTTATAAGAAAACGAAAAATCAATCAGTATCTATCTTAGAATGTAATTATTTTCATACAAACTTATTAGATTTTAACCAACCCATAGAAAAAGACTATTCTCTGATTGATTCGTTTATTATCATTATGTGTCTGAAAGGCGGCTTGTTATTACATTACAAGAATGATAAAGAACTGGTAAACCCTGGAGAAACTGTTTTGATACCGGCATCATTGGATAACGTAATCTTTGAACCCCTTGGTGAGTCAAAAATTCTTGAAGTATTTATTCCATAACCGGAAATAATTATAATGGAATGAGGGAATGTGAAGTTTATAAACAAAAAACATATAGTATACAATGATCATTAAGGATGCAAAATATATAAAAAGTAGTGCGAAATTGAATCAGTGCCCGCCGCCTGATTACCCGGAATATGCATTCACCGGCAGGTCGAATGTTGGCAAATCATCGCTTATAAATATGCTCACAGGCAGGAAAAAACTTGCCAAAATATCATCAACTCCGGGAAAAACAAGGACTATTAATCACTTCCTTATAAATGAAAGCTGGTATCTTGTTGACCTTCCGGGGTACGGATATGCAAAAATTTCAAAGGATATTAAAGAACAATGGAATAAAACAACAACAAACTATATTTTGAAAAGGGAGAATCTGATGTGCTTGTTTGTACTTATTGATTCACGTCACCCACCGCAAAAAAAAGATCTTCAGTTTATTGAACTACTTGGACATAACAAGGTTCCTTTTGTTATAGTTTTTACAAAAACTGATAAACTTTCCGAAACCGAATTAAAAAAGAATACTTCTAATTATGAGAAAGAATTATTAAAGTTTTGGGAATTTCTTCCCAACAGTTTTAATTCCTCAATAAAGAAAAAGCTTGGGAAAAATGAAATTCTTGACTTCATTGAAGAAACCAACAAAAATTTATGGAGTTTGTAAATAGCAACTCCTAACCTTACTCAACTTTAGTTCAGTTTAGTTACATTAAATAAAAAGAGATTATTAACTTTACATCATTCAAAAATCAATCAAATTAAAAACAATGGATGGTAAACCTCCTCTTAAGTTTTTTTCAGGCAGAGCCACACGTTACCTGGCAGAGAAAATTGTTAAAAGCTTTGGTAATGAATTGGGACAAAGCTCCGTAATGGAATTCAGTGATGGTGAATTTCAACCCTCATTTGAAGAATCTGTAAGAGGATGCAAGGTTTTTATCATTCAATCAACTTTTCAACCTGTAGATAATTTGTTCGAACTATTAATGATGATTGATGCTGCCAAAAGAGCCTCTGCATACAATATCGTTGCAGTACTTCCCTATTTCGGGTTTGCGCGTCAGGACAGGAAAGACAAACCACGTGTCTCTATAGGAGCTAAGCTTGTAACAGATCTTCTTACTACTGCCGGAGTTGATCGCGTAATGACAATGGATCTCCATGCTGATCAAATTCAGGGATTTTTCAATGTTCCGGTTGATCATATCTTTGCTTCATCACTTTTTGTTCCCTATATTAAAGATCTTAATCTTGATAACCTGGTAATTGCAGCACCGGATATGGGTGGAACTAAACGGGCAAATGCTTATTCCAGGTTTCTGAAATGTGAAATGGTTATTTGTTATAAGCTAAGGAAAAAAGCGAATTACGTAGATGAGATCCAGGTAATTGGTAATGTCAGGGATAAAAATATTGTTATTGTTGACGATATGGTTGATACTGCAAGAACTCTCACTTTAGCTGCACAGATGATGGTAGACAAAGGTGCAAAAAGTGTCCGTGCAGCTACAACACATCCTGTCCTCTCTGGTGATGCTTATGAAAAAATCGAAAACTCACCCATCAAAGAACTCCTCGTAACTGATTCGATACCTCTGAAACAGGAATCAAAAAAGATTAAAGTAATCTCCGTAGCTGATGTTTTCGCTGATGTAATTAACAAAGTTTACAATTATCAGTCAATAAGCAATAGTTTTATACAATAAGTTATTATATTTGCCCCCCGTAAAAAATCAGCCACACAACCAAATATTAGTATAATGAAAACAATTGAGTTAAAAGGTACTATAAGAAAAGATACAGGTAAAAAATACTCCCGACTATTAAGAATGGAAGAAAAAGTACCTTGTGTAATGTATGGAGGCAAAGAGAATATTCATTTTTCTATGCCAGAACTTAGTTTTAAAGACATTGTATATACACCAAATGTATATCTTCTTAAATTTGAAATAGAAGGAAATAATCATGATGCAGTTATCAGAGAAATCCAATTTCATCCGGTAACTGATAAAATTATCCATGCTGATTTTAAAGAATATCATCCCGATCAACCTGTAATTATTAATCTCCCGGTAAAGATTGTTGGTGAATCAATTGGTCTGAAAGCCGGAGGAAAGCTACGTATAAGAAGAAGAATCCTTAAAGCAAGAGGGCTTACTAAAGATTTCCCTGAATATATTGAAATTGATATTACTGATCTTGATATTGGTAATACAATCAGGATTGAAGACCTTAAAATTGAAGGATTGGAATTTCTCGATGCTCCAGGATCAATGATTGTATCAATTGTTTCAGCCAGAGTTATCTCAAAAGCTATGCTTACTGCTATTGAAGATCTTGAAGCCAAAGAAGCTGAAACCAAAGAAGCTGTAGCAGAAACTGTTGAAGGAGAAAAAGCAGTTGAAGATAAAGAAGCTGTTGAGGGTGATGAACAAGAAGGAGAAAAGCCGGAAGAAAAAGACCAGAAAAAAGGAGAATCTAATTAATCTAATAATTTCCTGTTTTGAAATTTCTGATCGTTGGGTTAGGAAATTTTGGCGATGAATACCATCGTACCCGCCATAATATCGGATATGCAATCCTGGATGCAATATCTGATTTGAATAATACCACTTTTCAGGATAAAAGATATGCTTTCAGGGGAGAATATAAATACAAAGGACGTACTTTTGTCCTGATAAAGCCTACAACCTACGTAAATCTTAGCGGCAAAGCCGTAAACTACTGGTTACAAAAAGAAAAAATACCCGTTGAAAAACTTTTAGTCTTAACCGACGATATCTCATTACCTTTCAGATCACTTAGATTAAGACCTGCAGGCGGGGATGCCGGTCATAACGGCTTAAATAATATTTCAACTATTCTGGGACACAATAATTATGCCCGCCTGCGGTTTGGTATTGGTAGTGAGTTTAGCAAAGGAGCTCTGGTAAATTATGTTTTAGGGAAATGGACAAATGAGGAAGAAAAACAACTCTCCGAACTGGTAAATAAGTCTGTTGAAATTATCCAGAGCTTCGGCACGATTGGAATTAAAAGCACTATGAACCTTTTTAACCGGAAAAAATGATTCCGGCTGACACTATTTCACTTACTTGATCTATTTTTTGATTTCACCAGCTTGATTTTGTATTTTTCAGGTCACTAAAAACTTAATATAAACATAAATGGTAACTGACGGGGAAAAAGTCAGGTTTGATAAGTGGCTTTGGGCAGTAAGATTTTATAAAACTCGTAGTATGGCAGCTGCAGCCTGTCGTAAAGGGAAAGTCATTATAGATAATATGCCTGTAAAGCCTTCCGCGAATGTTTCATTAGATGAAATTATTAATGTTAAAAAAACACCTGTTATCTTCACCTACAGGATAAAAAAAATACCACTGAAAAGGCTATCAGCAAAACTTGCCAAAGAATGTTTTGAGGACTTAACCCCGCAAGAAGAATCTGACAAGTTAAAAGTTAAAGAATTACCCGGATTCGGCTACAGAAAAAGGGGGGATGGCCGCCCTACAAAAAAAGAAAGAAGAATTATTGACAAGTATAAAGATCCTTTGTAACTACTCATTTACTCATTTCTTCATTTTAAGTCACAGATAATTTTATATCTTTCCACCTGTTTTTAAAAATTTGTTTCTATGAGCATTAAGAATATTGAAAGATGGTCTTTTAGGTACAGTTTTCTTAAAAAGTGGATGACGCTTTGGCAAAATAACGTCTTTTATAAAAAAATAATTGTCCTGAATAAAGAGAACATACCCCAAAGTGAACATCTGATATTTGCACCAAATCACCAAAATGCTTTAATGGATGCTCTTGCTGTTGTCACTAACCTGAAAGGACAGCCGGCTTTCCTGGCACGATCAGACATTTTTAATAAACCCTTTATAGCCAATCTCTTATATCTGTTCAAGATGTTGCCTGTATACAGAATCAGGGATGGTATTGACACTATTGGAAATAATGAAAAGACCTTTGAAAAAACCATTGATGTTATCAGAAACAAGAACGGACTGATAATACTTCCTGAAGGGAACCATTCAAAATTCAGACGACTCCAGGTTCTAAAAAAAGGAATATGCCGTATAGCTTTTCAATCGGAAGAATCCACGAACTTCAACCTCAACATAAAAATTATTCCTGTTGGACTCGATTACAGCAGTCACCAAAAAATAAGAAGCACATTAGTTATTAAATTCGGCAAACCTATTGAAGTCAGGAAATTCAAAGAATTATATCTCGAAAATCCTCAAAAGGGGATGAGAGCATTAAAGGAAGAGATAAGTGACAGGATAAAGGAACTAATGTTGCATATTGAAACCAGCCAATATTATGATCTTTATAATAGAATCAGGCTCATTTATGGCAGTAAAATGGCTAAAAATCATGGAATTAATGAGTATAAACAACCTTTAGCTCTTGAACTGGATCAAAAAACCGTTAATGTCCTCAATAAATACCACGATAAATTCGAAAACGGACTGGATAATTTGAAAGAAAAGGTTGAACAATTCACACAATTGAGCACAAAGCTAAATATTGACCACCAGGTTCTTGAAAAAGGACAATCATCATTGATCAATCTATTAATTAAAAGTCTGGCTGCTCTGTTATTCCTGCCGGTTTTTATATATGGTTTTATTAATAACTTCCTTCCATTCTATATCCCTGAACGGCTTTCGGGAATATTCAACGACAAGCAGTTCCACAGTTCGATAAAATTCGTCCTCTCAATGTTACTTTTTCCAATATTTTACCTGCTTCAGACACTCCTGGTGTCTTTTCTTCCTTTATCAGGTTTTTATACAGCAGGATATTTTCTAAGCTTACCGGTATCCGGAGCCTTTGCTTTTTATTATTCAAACAGTGTAAAGAAACTCATAACAGGCTGGAGGGTTCTCTTACTTCATACCAGAAAAGACAAGCAATTATTATCCTTGTCAGATATCCACAATTCTATAATTACGGAAATGGATGAAATTTTTTCCTGGTTCAGGAAACAGGAAGCCGGCACTACCGCCTAATCAGGATTCTTTCTCAGCAATATCCTTGACTTTACGGAATACACGCATCAAATTGCCACCCCATATTTTCTCTATCTCTTTTGGATTATATCCTCTTTTTAAAAGTTCAAGAGTTATATTCCCCATTTCACTTACATCATAGCAATCTTTCAATCCACCGCCTCCATCAAAATCAGTCCCGATACCAATATGGTCGATACCAACCAGTTCAACAACATAGTCAATATGATCTACCATGTCAGCAACAGTTGCAAGATTTGGAGGAAAATTCCGGTCAATAGCATACCATTCAGACCTCGCACTATCCATTTCCGCATCAGAAAGGTTTTGAAAATTTTTATACTTTTCATGTAGAGCATTTCTTGCTGAGTCTCTTTCGGGGAATGGTTCAGGAGTTTTAAGATACTCCGAAAGAAAACACATCTGAATTACCCCACCATTTTCTGCCAATTTCCTGAGCATATCATCCGTAAGATTTCTTGGATTATCACACAAAGTTCTTGCACATGAATGTGATGCAATTACCGGAGCACTTGAAATCTTAAGTACATCATAAAAAGCTGAATCGGAAATATGTGAAACATCAACCATAAATCCCAGGCGATTCATCTCTTTTACTACATTAATTCCAAAATCGCTTAAACCATTATGTTCGGGACCCTCAGAATCTGTAGAGGAATCGCAAATATCATTATTTCTTGTATGACACAAGGTAATATACCTGGCACCCATCTCATAGAATTTTTCAATCAGACTTAAATCATTACCAATAGGATACCCATTTTCTATACCTATAAAAATTGCACGCTTCCCTTCATCCTGGATCTTATATGCATCTTCAGGTGATGTAGCTATCTGAGCAATATCCTCATTATCTTTTACAGCCTTTTTTATTGCATCAAAAATTTTCAAAGCCAGATTTTTTGCTTTTTCATTTCCTTCTTCTGTACGTTCATCCTGCCCAATAAATACAGCAAAAAACATTGCATCCAACCCACCTTCTTTCATTCTTTGAAAATCAACTTTACCTCCACCCTGCCGTGGATCATGTTTGTCACCCGGATTGTAATCAGATCTCAATAACCTCATGGGAGTATCACAATGCGTGTCAACAGTAAGAACCTGATCATGGATTCCGGCTGCTTTCTCTGTAAGATTTTCCTCATTCAATTTGCACGAAACCAGCAAAATTGAAATGCCTGTTAAAAATAAAAACAGGTTTGTTCTTAATTTAAACATAACGCATTTAATTTAAAATTGAATAAAATAATTTAGCCGGTGTATTTTTCATGTAAGTATAAGAAAAACCAGCGTTGTGTTAACGATGAACAGACGGGTAAGTTATTGTATATTTGATATATTATCAGCATATTATACTTTTGACTTTTTACTTTTGACTTTTTACTTGACACTAGACCGGCATAACGAATAAACTACAAATCGCAAAAACTCCGAAAAGAATAATCGTTAAACCTGCAATCCGGTTTATCCACATCAGTTTTCGTAATCGAATTTTTGCCCTGAAGTGATTAACAACTGTACTTATTGCAAACCAGGAAATGGATGTTCCCGTGAAAACACCTGCTACAACCAACAAGGCGGAAGAATAACCCGAAGATACATCGTGTAAATTAAGCCCTGCAAAAATGGCAATATATAAAAAGATAGTAAACGGATTAGAAAGGGCCATAAAAAGAATTGAAAAAAAATCTTCAAATAAAGTTTTTCCTTCTTTCCTGTGTTTTTTTAATTGTTTTACCGGGTTAGCAATGAATATT
>JAUWPX010000090.1 GCA_030611395.1 Bacteroidota bacterium
GAATTGTATAAAGAGGCATGGAAGTCAGGATGTAAAGGCACTACCGTCTATCGTGACGGATCCCGCACAGGAGTGCTTCTTTCAAACTCTAAACAGAAGGAGAGAATTGTTCCAAAAAGACCAAAAATACTTGAGGCGGAAATTATCCGGTTCAATAATAATAATGAAAAATGGGTTGCTTTTGTTGGACTTGTAGATGGTGATCCGTATGAGATATTTACCGGACCGGCTGATGAAGAGATGTTTCCTATACCTAAAACCATTACACGGGGTAAAATTCTTAAAAACAGGGATGAACATGGACAATCCAGATATGATTTCCAATATACGGATAAGTTTGGATATATAAATACTATGGGTGGTCTGTCTCATATGTTCCAGCCTGAATTCTGGAATTATGCTAAATTGATTTCAGGTGTTTTGCGTCATGGTATGCCAATTCCATATGTGGTAAACCTGGTTTCATCCCTGCGGCTTGACAGCGAAAATATCAATACATGGAAAGCCGGAGTGGAACGGACTTTGAAACGCTATATACCTGACGGGACCAAAGCAAAAGGGAAATGTTCCGAATGCAGATCAACAAACCTTACTTATCAGGAAGGTTGCCTTATTTGTCAGGATTGTGGTGCATCAAAATGCGGGTATTAAGTGTACGTATAACTACAATCCGTATTTTTGAATTATCTCCTGTTTCGTGAGTCCAAGAATTCCGTATTTTTCCCCTACTTTATTGAAAGCATCAAGGGCTTTATCCAAATGGTGAATTTCATGACCGGCAGAAATCTGTGTACGGATTCTTGCCTGCCCGTTTGGTACAACAGGAAAGAAAAATCCTATTGCATATATTCCTTCATTATACAGATCTTTTGAAATATCCTGTGATAGTTTGGCGTTAAAAAGCATTACCGGAACAATTGGGCTGTCACCTTCCTTAAGAACAAATCCGGCATCAGTTAACCCTTTTCTCCAATAGGCTGTATTCTCTTCCAGTTTATCGCGGCGTTCTGTGCTTTCAGAAAGAATATCAAGTACTTTCAAAACACCTGATACAACAACCGGTGCAATAGTATTTGAAAAGAGATAAGGGCGGGCTTTTTGCCTGCACATTTCAACAAGTTCCTTCCTTCCCGAAACACATCCCCCGGAAGCTCCTCCAAGCGCTTTACCAAATGTAGTTGTAATAATATCAATTTTCCCCATTACACCATACTTCTCATGTGTGCCACGTCCTGTTTTGCCAATAAATCCACTTGCGTGTGAATCATCTACAAATAAAAGTGCGTCATATTTTTCACATAATTCAACCATCTCATCCAGTTTGGCAGTATCTCCATCCATCGAATAAACACCATCGGTAATAACCAATTTGATGCGTTTATCCGAATGTAATTGTAGTTTGCTTTCCAAATGCTGCATATTTGAATGTTTGAAAGTATCATGCTGGGCACTGCATAACCTTATACCGTCAATAATGGATGCATGAACCAGCCTGTCAGATATCATTATATCTTCGTTGGAGAGTACTGCTTCGAAAACTCCTGCATTAGCATCCATGCATGAAGGGAACAGAATAGTATCCTCTGTACCCAGGAATTCAGTGACTTTCTTTTCAAGTTCCCTGTGAATATCCTGTGTTCCGCAGATGAAACGGACCGAAGACATGCCATATCCCCTCGACTCCAATCCATCATGGGCTGCTTTAACAACTTCCGGATGACTTGAAAGACCAAGGTAATTGTTAGCACACATGTTTATCACAGTTTTCAATGAGGAACCGGCAGGGAATTCAACTTCAATATCTGCTGCCTGGCTTGAGTGAATGTATCTTTCTTCTTTAAAGATACCGGCATTCCGAATTTGTTCCAATTGATCCTGGTACGTTTTCTTGATTTTGTCGCTATAACTCATAGTGTTTGTAGTTTAATCAATGAATTCCTTAACAAGATTCACAATATTATTAACCGAATCAAAAGCTTCCGGAGTTGCTTTATCATCAGGCAAACTGATCTTAAACTTAGTTTCAAGAAAAACCTTTAAAGAAACCATTGAAAAAGAATCTACAAATCCGCCAGATATTAATGGCGTATCATATGTTATTTCCTCCTCATCATCTTCCAGGTATTCTTCAATTACATATTGCAGAATGATGTCTTTCATTTCTTCCATTTCGTGTTTTTTTTAATAATTAAAATTTGTGCATACCATTACTCACCTTACTCATCTTCAAGTGTTGAGATATCTCCAATTTCTTCTCCCCATTCCTTTGCATGGAGGATCCTTCGCATGATCTTTCCACTGCGGGTTTTGGGAAGTGAGTCCATGTACTCAATATCTTGCGGCATAGCAAGAGGCGACAATTTTTTCCGTATGAAATTCATTATTTTCAACTCAAGTTCATCACTTGGTTCATAGCCTGGTTTAAGTGTAATGAATGCCTTTACAACTTCCATGTTTACTTCATCAGGTTTTGCTACAACGGCTGACTCACTCACAGCTTCATGTTCCAGAAGGGCTGATTCTACTTCGAACGGACTTACAAGATGCCCGCCGGTATTGATCACATCATCATCCCTGCCCGTAAACCAGAAATAGCCGTCCTTATCAATACTGGATCTGTCTCCTGAGAGGTACCATCCATTCTTAAATTTTTCCTCAAATTTTTCATTATTATTCCAATAGGTGGTCATCATTGCCGGCCATCCCGGCTTAAAAGCGATAAGTCCTATTCTACCGGGCTCATCAAAAGGTTCAAATGTTTTGGGGTCAAGAAGGGCGGCTTCAATTCCGGGGAAAGCTTTGCCCATTGAACCGGGTTTTATTTTCATGTCCGGGAAATTGGTGATCATCATCGATCCTGTTTCGGTTTGCCAGTAGGTGTCAAGGAATTGTTTATTAAATACTTTTTCTGACCATACAATGGCTTCGGCATTTAACGGCTCTCCCACACTGGCAAGATGCCTCAGGCATGAAAGATCAAATTTGCCAACAATTTCATCACCGGCTTTCATCAACGAACGGATTGCAGTAGGAGCGGAATACCATACGGTAATCCTCTGTTTTTCTATGAATTTGTACCATGTTTCGGCAGAAAACCCTGAATTCAAAACGCATTGAGTAATTCCAAGACTCCATGGACCGATAATACCATATGATGTTCCTGTGACCCATCCGGGATCTGCAGTACACCAATAGATGTCATTATCCTGTAAATCCAGTATCCATTTGGTTGTCAGATATTGGGATATTAGTGAATAATGTACATGCCTGACTCCTTTCGGCTGACCTGTGGTTCCTGATGTATAATGCAAAACTGAGGGTGAGTTGGCTTTAGTCGGGAAAATCTCAAAATCCTCAACCGGAGTAGCATCCTCAAGGTTAAATGGCACTTCATTTTTCTGCAGTGACTTACTCTCTTTATGATCAACAATAATTATATGCTCAAGAGATGGGAGCTTATCCACGATCTTCCTGATTTTAGACAGATGTTTTCTTTGTGTGATAATAACACGTGTTTGTGCATTTTCAAGCCGGACAAAAAGAGACTCTTCTCCGAATGCGGAAAATAAAGGTTGCACAATGGCTCCGATTTTTAATACTCCCAGGAAGGAAAGATAAAGTTCAGGAATACGATCCATAAAAAGACAAACCCTATCCTCCTGAACAATCCCAAGATTGCGGAGAAATGCGCCAATAGTATTACCGGCCAGACGGATATCATTAAAAGTATATTCTTTTTCAACACCACCAAATCCTTCATAAATAAGAGCTAATTTATCAGCTTTTCCCATTTGACAAATACGGTCGGAGCAATACCATGCAATGTTGATAGTATTACCATCTTTGTAATCCAGTTCTTTTTCAGAAATTGACCAGTCGAAATTTTTTATTCCCTTTTCGTAGGAGCCTATATTTGACATATTTGCTTAATAAATTTTGGTAAAAAATGAACCGGCAATTTAGTGGTAATTGCAGATATTTAATAATTCATTATATGATTTTGTACAGGTTATGTAACATGTTCTTCTCAGCATATTCCTTTCTTAATCCATTCCTGTCTGATCCTGGAAAAAGTTTCTATTGCAAATTGAATATGTTCTTTTGAATGAGCAGCACTGATCTGGACTCTTATTCTCGATTTTCCTTTAGGAACGACAGGGAAATAAAAACCAATTACATATATCCCATTAGTTAAGAGTTCTTCTGCCAGTTCCTGCGATATTTTAGCGTCATTTGGAAGATGTCCGAGCATTATAGGCACTATCGGATGAGTACCCGGGACGATTGTATAACCGGCATCTTCCAGTCCTTTTCTGAACATTCTGGTATTTGCCTCCAGTTTATCTTTTAAATCTGTGGTTTCGGATATAATATTCAATACCTCAAGTGTTGCTCCGGCAATAGCAGGTGATAAAGTATTGGAAAACAAGTAAGGCCTGGATCTCTGTCTGAGCAGATCAACAATCTCTTTTTTCCCTGAAATACACCCCCCGGAAGCCCCCCCGAGTGCTTTCCCAAAAGTTGTTGTAATAATATCAACACGGTCAATGGCATTACAATATTCATGACTTCCCCTTCCGGTTTTACCAATAAATCCGGTAGCGTGTGAGTCATCAACCATAACAAGCGCATTATGTTTTTCAGCCAGATCGCAGATCTTATCAACCTGTGCTATGATCCCATCCATTGAAAATACCCCATCTGTAACGATTAGTTTAAATTTTGCCCGGTCACAATCAGCTTGTTTGAGTTGGTCCTCAAGATCGTTCATGTCATTGTTCCGGTAACGGTACCGGTTGGCTTTGCAAAGTCTGACACCATCAATTATGGATGCATGGTTAAGCTCGTCAGAAATAATTGCCGAATCAGATCCGAACAATGGCTCAAAAACACCGCCGTTAGCATCAAATGCAGATGAATAAAGGATGGTGTCTTCGGTACCAAGAAATTGTGATAGTTTATCTTCAAGTTCCTTATGGATATCCTGAGTACCACAGATAAAACGAACTGATGACATTCCAAAACCATGAGTATCCAGAGCTTTTTTTGCTGCCTCTATTACACGGGGATGTGATGTGAGTCCGAGGTAATTATTGGCACAGAAGTTTAACACCTTCAATCCTTTAATGGTTTCAATTACAACTCCTTGCGGGGTTGTGATTATCCTTTCATTTTTATAAAAACCTCCATTACGGATTTCCTGTAATTGCTTTTCCAGATGTTCTTTAAAATGACCGTACATTTTATAATTAAATTAATGGGTTAAATGACTAAAGTGCCTTTCGCCTTTTTTTTACCATTCCAGAATTACTTTCCCGCTATCTCTCCGTTCCATTACATCAAATCCTTTCTGATAATCATCAACCGGGAAACGATGTGTAATTACCGGAGAGAGATCCAGTCCTGAGATTAGCATTTGTTCCATTTTATACCATGTTTCAAACATCTCTCTTCCATAAATACCTTTAATCTGCAGGGCTTTGAATATTATCTTATCCCACTCTACTTTTGTTTCATTTGGCAGAATCCCTAAGAGAGCGATTTTCGAACCATTATACATATTATCGATCATTTCTTCAAATGCTTTTGGCGATCCTGACATTTCAAGCCCGATATCAAATCCAACCATCCCCAGAGAATCCATGGTCTCTTTTACTTTTTCTCCTTTTGACGGATTAATTGTCCGGGTTGCTCCCATTTTTTTTGCTATTTCCAGACGTGAATCACTCAGGTCGCTTACAACAATATACCTGGCACCTGCAAAACGGCATATAGCAACAGCCATGCTCCCGATAAGACCTGCACCTGTAATAAGTACATCTTCACCAATAACCGGGAACGAAAGAGCTGTATGAGTTGCGTTACCAAACGGGTCCATAATTGATACTGTTTCATCACTGATCCTTTCATCAACAGGAATTACGTTCTCTGCAGGAATAACAACATACTCGGCAAAAGCACCATCCCGGTGAACACCAACACCAATAGAATTTTGACAAACATGCTTTTTACCACGCCGGCAGTTACGGCAGTGACCGCATGCAATATGACCTTCACCCGTAACCCGGTCGCCAACATAAATATTCCTTACTCCTGACCCGGTTTTATGAACCACACCTACATATTCGTGACCAATTATCATCGGTGTTTTTATGGTTTTCTTTGCCCAGTCATCCCAGAGATAAATATGAAGATCAGTTCCGCAGATGGCTGTTTTGCGTATCTTTATCATCACATCATTAATTCCCGGTTCGGGTACCGGAACCTCTTCCATCCATAGTCCTTTGCCGGGTTTTGCTTTTACGAGAGCTTTCATCTTTTTTCATACGGGTTGATAATAAGGATTTAGAATAATAAAAACGTTCGAAATTAATATAAATCCTTTCGTTAAAAAAATACTTTTCCGGAAAATGAGTCCGTAGGTTCCAACATAGCTACGTAT
>JAUWPX010000297.1 GCA_030611395.1 Bacteroidota bacterium
GTTTGCGTCAGTGAGCAATTTTCAACGCACCAACAAGATCATTAACATCTGTAATATCCTTATCAACAAGATAATCTTCTATACCATTTATCACCTTAACAGTAACACAGGGATCAATAAAATTAGCTGTTCCAATCTGTATAGCAGTTGCACCGGCAAGTATAAATTCAATAGCATCAGTGACATTCATAATTCCACCTATCCCGATAACAGGGATTTTCACAGAATTACAGACTTCCCATACCATCCTGAGTGCAACAGGCTTAACAGCCGGTCCGGACAAGCCTCCGGTAACAGTTGCCAGAACAGGCTTTTGCTTTTCCGCGTCAATAGCCATACCAAGCAAAGTATTGATAAGTGAAACAGCATCAGCGCCGGCACCTTCAACTGCCCTGGCAAATTCTGATATGGAAGTAACATTAGGAGAAAGTTTAACAATAAGAGTTTTATTATAAACTTTCCTGACTGCTGTAGTTACTTCAATAGCTGACGGGCAGTGTGTTCCGAACACCATCCCTCCTTCTTTAACATTCGGGCAGGATATATTCAGTTCTATGGCAGGTATTTTCTCCAAATCGTTTAACTTTTCAGCAACCATCACATATTCTTCGATAGTTGATCCGGAGACATTAACAATGATATGCGTGTTATAATGCTGTATTTCAGGATAGATGTCACTTATGAAATAATCGACCCCTTTATTTTGCAATCCCACCGAATTAAGCATCCCTGAAGAAGTCTCTACCATTCGTGGAGAAGGATTTCCCTCACGTTTGCTACCGGTTGTACCCTTTACAAAAATAGCTCCCAGCTTTCCTAAGTCAATAAAATCCTCATATTCCGTGCCATAGCCAAAACAGCCCGATGCAGTAGTAACGGGATTCTTCAGATGTAAATTACCGATATTAACACTTAGGTTTACCATACCAACTCTTTTGAATTAAAAACCGGACCATCAGTACAAACATGTGAAATTCCATGAACTGTTTCCTGCGCACAGCACAAACACGCCCCGATTCCACAAGCCATATTAGTTTCAAGAGAAGCTTCGCAAGGGATATCGTTATTCTCAGCCCATAAAGCAACAGCTTTCATCATAACCTCAGGTCCGCATGTATAAACCATGCCGATATCACCGGATACATTACGCAGAAAAGAATGCTGTGTAACAACTCCTTTTTCACCTGTGCTTCCATCGTCCGTAGCAATATAAACTTTCCCAAACCTGTTAAAAAGATCAATATCCACAAGCAATCCGGAATTACGGAACCCAAAAAGGAAAACAGGCTCTTTATTTTGTTCCTTTAACCAGCGGCCAAGCAGCAATAGAGGTGCAACACCAACACCACCTCCAATTAACAGAGCCTTTTCACCATCAGGCAAGGAAAATGAATTTCCAAGCGGGTAGACCAGGTTAAGAATTTCTCCACTTTTCAGTTTAGAAAGAATCATTGTCCCTTCACCAACTATCTGTATAAGAAGGTACAGTATGTTTCTTTCGTAATCCACATCATAAACTGAAATAGGGCGCCTGAGAAAGGTATTCGGAGCATTATCCACTCTTACCTGAACAAACTGACCCGGTTTTATTTCAGGTATCTGATTTTCACTTGCCAGGGATAAAACAAAATACTCCTTGTTAATCCTCCGGTTACTTATTATTTGAAAATCGTGGATAAACTTTTTCATTTCAACCACAAAAGTAACTAAATTCGGATTCCCTTTAATATATTGCTGAGAAGAAATGAGTAAATGATAAAATGAGAAGAAGAGGGAAGAATGAAGAGTTGTAATGAGGCAAGCAATTCCCCTTAAAACATATTGTTTATCAAGTATTTACTCATCGTCAGCAGGTAAATATTCAGTAAAAGTCTGGTCATTATAAAAAACAAGGACTTTCTTTATTTTTTCCCCCTGAATTTTATCTTTCACATTTGACACATAAGGCACCTGATCAGGTTCAGATTCAACTTTATCATCAATAACATTATCAGTTGTTTTGTACATTTCACCACGTCCCAGAATCAACCATTCCGGGTTTATAGTATCAAATTTCTTTAATATCTCCCGGATAAAATCAAATCCGGGTTTATTCCTCCCCGAAAGGATATGTGAAATACTTGAAGGTCTGTATCCTACAATATTTGCAAATTGTGAAGACGTAAGTTCCTCTTTATCAAGTATTAATCTTAATCTTATATTGATTTCATTTTCCATATGTTACAAATGTAATAAATATTTCTTTTACATATGTGAATATACGTATGTTACATATGTGATATCCAAATTCCCATTATTCTGTATTTACTTCTTAAATTCATTAAATTTCCTGCATTTAATACTTATTTATGTATTAGTATGGCTTTCCCCTGTCTATTTGACGTTTGGAGTAATCCCTAACATCTTATATCAAACAAATACTGCTTATAATACTTTCCTTTTTCGCTTATTTTAATTATTACTTTATCGAAATAAGATAATTAAATGGTAATCAATCATATATCATCATATATTATAGCGCATTTTACAATATTGAAAGGTTTTTTGTAATTCTATTAAACTAATACTGTATATAAGTATGCTATGAGACTGGTAATGTGTAATATATCCCTATATTAAATTTACTGTTTTTTAGTTACATATGTTAATTGTTTTTTAGTTTATTACATGTATTATACTTAACAAATGTAACATATATGTATTAATATTAACATATGTGAATATTATTTAACTATTTTTTACAAACGTTTACTGTTCTTCTGATTAATGTATAGTTTTGTGGGAACACTGGAATATTGGAATAATTGAATTGTAATTTTTATAACCTCTATTCCTTTTACTCCCTTTACTCCTTTTACTCCCTCTACTCCTTCTATCCCACTTTTTATAAATGATCTATAATTTTTATATTAGCGGTCAAATAAAACCGAAAAATGAAAAAGATAAGAATTAAACTTCACTGGCAGATATTCATTGCCCTGGTA
>JAUWPX010000164.1 GCA_030611395.1 Bacteroidota bacterium
TTCTGTTCTCATCATACCAGTCGGTTTTAATCACCTGGTAGAATTCATCAGTACCGCCTTTATAACCACCATAGGAATATGGTTCAAAGCTAACGCTGAACAGGTCCCTCACATTAGTTGGATAAGGAGCTTGTGAGTATAAATTGCTGATTAGGCGTTTCTTCGTTTCGTAATGATTAGTAACATAGGTATTGCTTTCTTTATCAAATCGCGATACATTCAGTGAATCATTTTCTATTTCAAGTACTGGATAAAGATCAATGAGATGCAAATTTTCCGACTCATTTGTGATCACCAGATTTACTATAGCAATACCGGAAGAATAGACGAAAAAAGTTTCCTGAACTTTTATATTTTCAAATGGCTGGTATTCAAGAATTGCCATATCAGGAAATGAAGCTTTTACGACCGGCCTTTCATAGTACCTGGAAATTTTATCAATAGCAAGCTTATCAACAAGCCATATTGTATAAAACCTGCCTGCCTGGTCGCCGTAGTAAGCCAGTGGCTCTGATTCCGAGTAATAATCCATTTTATATGCCTTATCGCCATAAAGTTGCGATCTCTCCATTGATGCAGCATATGTGGTATATAACGGATCATGTGCATCTGCATTAATTTCAAGGTATTTGTCACTAACAACCAAATGTTGAGAAAAAGTAGATGTAATTACCGTCAGTGAAATCAGGAAAAGTAATAAATAAGATCTATGCTTCATAGTTAAATTGGTTAATTGGTTAATTGGTCAAGATACGGATTCGTGTGAGTATGAGTGCTAGGTTCTGCGGACTGTGGACTGCCGACTATTAACTAATTATTTATGAAACCCGAAAATTAAGGTATTTTTTTTAATTTGACGCTATACTGATTACTTTGCATCTTTCACGCAGCGGAATCCGACGGTAGTATTACGGTCGAAACCAGGGGAGACCATAAGGAGCATTTGTGTTTTATCCAGCTGTTGCGGGCCACCCTTTACGTACCACCAGCTTGATGTGGGATTGTAATAGCTCCCTCCGCGAATAATGACAAAATAATAACTTCCGTTATCATAAACATCATTAGTAAGCTGCCATACGTTCCCAACCATATCCATCACTTTAAAAGGACTTTTTCCTTTTGGGAATGTATTAACAGGTGTAGGCAGCCCGAAAGCATTGTTACATTTAGTGCCATGGAATGTATCACCCCAGGGCCATAACCGCCCATCAGTTCCCTGTGCTGCATATTGCCATTCAATTTCAGAAGGCAGTCGTTTACCGGCCCAATCAGCGTAAGCCCGGGCATCTTCCAGACTCACACATACAACCGGATAGTTAGCCTGTCCCTGTACATACATTCCGTTCTCCCAATGCTTCAGAAAATTCACCGGATCTTCAGGCTGATACCCTGAGTTTTCAAGGAACTCGTAAAACTGTAAATTTGTAACAGGATATTTATCCATAAAAAACCTGTTAACATGCACTTTGCGCGGTTGGGAATAATCAGGATAGGGAATGAATTGAGCTGGATTAGTAACTGAAAACTCAAAATCCCCTTCACCGATTTCTTCCATACCTGCAGGCGATCTATTAACAGGCTTTGTTGGTTTCACCTCACTGATCAACCAGGGTTTTCCAGGCTCCACTCCTACTATAACTTCATCCATAAGTTCTTTTTCATCAAACAGCTGAACAACTATCTTCCCTTCATACCTTCCGAAAATTTCACTAATTTTTAGTTTAACCGGTTTTGGATCAAACTCTACAGGCTTTTTTTCATACGATGGATCTCCCTTCCAGACAAGTATCTTTTTTCCTTCAGAAGAATTAACAAAAAGAGAATCACCTCTCAGGCTAACCTCAAGGATATCAGGAAAACGGGCTACACAATCCACATTTCCTTCACTACGTGAATTCAACAACCCTTTATTAAAAGCTTTTACATTAACCGGGATCATCCATTTACCATCCGTTTCAGCAGGTTCCAGGGCTTCATGATTCCATAGACTGACAAAATGATATCCTTCTTCAGGAACAGTTTCAAACAAAGGACCGGATACACCCTCAGGCACCAAACTAAAAATGGTATATAATGTCTTATTCTTGTTTTGCCAGCTGTTTACCCATACACTGTCTGTTACTGTCGGGATAAGTGGTTTCCACCGGTCATTCAGAAACACTGAAGAATTTTGTCTTAGGATCATTGTGGTACGTCCCAGGTATCTATAATCTTCTTCCATTGATTCAGGACGACCGGGAGCAAAAGTATTTAGCTCTGTACCATAGCCATTAAAGAATGAAATTGCCACATCACGATGGATTCTTCCCATGCAAGGTTCGCTGACTCTGAAAATAGCAAATTCAGGCTTGATCAGTTTATTCATATTTAGTGGCGGGGGCATAGAAATGGCATTATGAACCCTGCCTGAAACTATACCGGGCATATCTTTCGGTACTGCCATTCCCTCGGAATACATTACCACTCCTTCCTTTACTCCATCAGCTGCCTCCTGAAGTTTCTTGCTGGAACTTCCATGGCAATCCAGTACAACTCCATCCGCGCCTGTACTCCTGATAAGTCCGGCCATACCTTCATAAGGATCCTCTTTACGTGTACTCTTATCCCATGGATTAAATTCAATAAAGAACTTTGTGGAATTATTTTGTGCGTACCGTGCAAGTTCCTTCATTTTCCCCAACCCCAGAGGCAGATCCTCATACATATCCCATTGGTTCCTCTTATCAACACCCAGGCGGGGCCAGGTTGGCCAGATACCAAATACATCATAACCCCCGAAATATTTTTTTCCTTCTTCCAAAAACCCGAAAAAATTATACTTTCCTTCAAACCGGTCATAATATTTATGGTCCCAGGCAAACTGAAGTGTTATCAAATATTTATCGCGTATCCATTTCAGGTCTTCCCTCTCATAAAGCGAATTATCGAAAGACTCCAGATCATACAAGTACCTGTCCCTGAACATTAGATTCATCCCGTTTTGCCAATCTCCCTGAAAGGCATCTACATAAATTGTATATTTAACACTACCCCTTGGAGGAACAACAGTTTTATAGCGGTGTTTCTTTGAATTATCTACAGATGTTCTCCGGGCAATTGCACAAGCTGAAAGATTATCGTTAAGTTCAATGGAGCCATATCCCATTTCCCAGGCATTATCTGGCAAAATAACTCCAACCGGTCCGAGACCCGGTCTGAATATCTTAGTACGGGCCAAATCCCATGGACCTGTCCCTGTAATATAAATATGGTTTTCAATAGCCCCAAAAGGGACCACATTTGATATCCCGATAGTATCTATAGATATATTATTAATTGTAAGAACGGCTTTCCATCCCTGTTCAAAACCGGGAACAGGTTCCAGGCTGCCTTGTATACTACTTGCAAACTGGTATCTGAACCCCTCTCCTTCCTTAATCACTTTAGCATCACCGGAAAAAAACTTTTCATTATTAATCTCCAGGCTGAACAATGACACCGGAATTATTATATTTTGCTTAATCCCATTATCCAGGATAATAGCAACAATTGAAAAACCTTTGGATTGGTCAAATTCAATATCCCTGATTGTTTGAGCGGTTACTTTTGTAATACTGACCAGAACTATTATTATCAGACAAATAATCCCGGGTTTAATCCTGAATCCTTTCATTAGAAAATGACTAAAATGGCTAAAATTCAGCACATTTATTATTTGTTTGAAGACTTGTATTGCAGTAGAAATTTATTTTGCTATGAATTTGTAAATAGTAGTTTGTGTATATTTTTCGCCCGGTTCAAGAATAGTTGACGGAAAATCGGGTTGGTTAGGTGAATCAGGAAAATGCTGTGTTTCAAGACAAAAACCATAATGCTTGTTATACACGACATCATTTTTCCCTGTATTAGATCCATCAAGAAAGTTACCCGTATATAATTGCACACCGGGCTCTGTTGAATAAACCTCCATTACCCGTCCACTTTCCGGTTCGGTTACTTTGGCGATTAATTTTAATTCACCAGGTTCTTTGTTAACAACATAACAATGATCATAACCACCAGGAACGCCGGGAATATCATCAATTCTGGCACCAATTTTCATAGGGGTAGTAAAATCCATAAGTGTTCCCTCAACCACAGGTAAATCTCCGGTTGGAATTAAACTCTCATTAACAATAACATACCTGTCAGCATCAATCATTACTTCATGTCCATGAACATCCTGCTTGAAGGCTGTAAGGTTAAAATAGCTATGATTAGTAAAGTTAACAGGACTAGCCTTGTCAGTAACAGCCTCATAATCTATCTTTAGTGAATTATCGTTGGTCAGAGTATATGTAACCGTTAAATTCAGGTTTCCAGGATAACCTTCTTCCATATCCTCACTTAAATAAGATAACTTTAAGGCGGGTCCATTTTCCGTCTCAACAGGTTCAGTATTCCATACTTTTCTATCGAAGCC
>JAUWPX010000021.1 GCA_030611395.1 Bacteroidota bacterium
CGCAACGTTTTATATGCCAAAACGTTAGCAAAAATACATAAAAAGCCCCTTGAATGGAAAATACTCATGAAATAATTACCATTTTGGTAACTTTTTTCATATATTTGTCGTGAAATTTGACAAATAATGAGAGTTATTGCAAAAAAGACACTTAGAGAATTTTGGGAGAAACATAACGATTCTGAAGAACCACTTAAGACCTGGTACAAAGAAGCATCGAAGGCGACTTGGACTAATCCTTCAGATATCAAAGCAGAGTATGTAAAGGCAAGTATCTTAAAGAACTGTAGGGTTGTCTTTAACATCTGTAGTAATAAATATCGATTAATTATTGAGATAAATTACAAACGACAATGGGTTTTTATTCGATTTATTGGGACTCATAATGATTATGACAATATTGACGCTAATAAAATATAGAAATTATGGATATAAAAGTTCTAAAAACAGAAGATGATTATAATCAAGCTTTAAAAAGACTTGACGAAATCTTTCATGCGCCTGCTGATTCAAAAGAAGGGGATGAGGCTGAATTATTATCTATTTTGATTGAAAAATATGAGGATGATCATTATCCAATAGAACCTCCAGACCCAATTGAGGCAATTAAATTTAGAATGGAGCAAATAGGTATGACAAAAAAGGAGTTGGCCGAAATAATTGGATATAAAAGTAGAGTTTCTGAAATTTTTAGTCGCAAAAGAAAGTTGACTTTAAAAATGATACGAAATTTACATGTCCAATTAAAAATACCATATGAGTCATTAATTGCAAACTATTGAGTATGTACTTTTGCTAACAGCAAATATAGGTAAGCTGGATGAAAGTGCTAATTTTAAAGTAATTACACAATATATATATGTATTAACGGTTTGATAAGTGAGTGGCTCGGAATGCCCAGCCTACCCATATTTGCAAACCATTACGTCGTAGCCACAATAATATAAATAAGTATGAGGGCTTTAACTTTATTTTTAGTGCTAAGTTTTTTCTTTTTAGAGATTATAAATGCCCAATCATTAAAAAATCAAAATTGGACTTATATTCCAATTGATAGCACCAAACAAAAATGGGGGGACTGGAATGATCCCGATTGGTTACGCTATTTTGGTTTAGATTTTTGCGATGTAAACAGAGATGGCAACATAGATATCATTTCAGGAAGATACATCTATCATAATCCCGGGGGGACTATGGAGGGTTTATGGCAAAGAACTGTATTAGATGATAACGTGGATGCAATATTTTCAATTGATACCGACGGCGACCAATATTCAGATATCATAGCCCAGGCCCTTCCGGATATTTATTGGTATGAAGCAATTAACGAACAAGGTACACGGTACAAAAGAACAGCCATAGCAAGTATCCCGGCAACCAGCCATGTAAACAGCCAGGGCTTTGAAAAAGCCCAAATTTTGCCCGGCGGGCCAACAGAATTGCTAATTGCAGGAAATGGTAATATCTATTGTATCTCAATTCCAGCACAAATTCAAAGTTCAGAACAATGGCCAACGTATTTGATTGCCGTAAACACATCAGATGAAGGGATTGGTGTAGGTGATATTGATGGAGACGGCGACCTTGATATTGCCTGTGGCCGCAGGCCTAAAGTAGAAGGAGAGCCAAAGATACTGGTTTGGTTTGAAAATCCTGGTAGTATTGAACACCCCTGGGAAGACCATGTTGTTGGCTTTACCGAAAACGCCATTGACAGGGTTGAGATTGCTGATTTAACCGGGGATGGACATGTTGAAATTATCATTTCCGAAGAAAGGTATCCCGGTCTTGAACCCGATGGCTATTTGTATTGGTTTTCCGGAAAAGAAAATATTTATGTGGAATGGGAAAAGCATGTTATTGTCCGGCAATATTCTATGAACAACCTTGATGTTGCCGATATTGACAATGATGGCGATATTGATATCATAACCAATGAACACAAAGGACCCGGGCTGGAATTGCAACTATGGGAAAATGATGGTAAAGCTAATTTCACTAAGCATATCCTTGATACCGGAAAAGAAAATCATTTAGGAACGCAATTTATTGATTTAGATGGCGATGGAGATTTGGATATAGCAGGTTGCGCATGGGATTATTTTAACCGGATGCATGTTTGGAGAAATGATGCTATTAAACCGGTTAAACCGGGTAGCATTTTCAGGGAATATCGATGGGTACCACCAGAATCTACAGATGCCGGCAAATTTTTAAGAGTTGGGGGAAACCTTAATTACCTTACTTCACCAGATCATTTTCCTCCGGAAAACCTTAAAGATGGGTTCATTCGGTTGGCCGACAGCATTGATTTAAGTGGTGCAACCTATGCTGAATTAGTTATTGAAAAGCTTCAATCTCATGAAGACACCAAAGGCTTAAAAATTCAAATAAATAACAACGAATGGATACCCGTTCACGATCCACCCCGGATACCAAATCCTGCAACAGATTACATGTTTCATTTCTATCCTAAAATAAACATCCCCTTAGCTCATATTGAAAGCGGTTTTATCGATTTCAAATTAGAAGTTGATGAACACCAGAAATGGAATTGGCCTCAAAACCTTATTTATGGATTGGTATTTCGCATTTACTATGAAAATGAAAAAGGCGAATTAAATGCACGGATCGGAGGGATTGACAATAATAGTAAAATTGGTAATGAACAAAAAATGCAAATTTTTTCAGATCAATTATCAGACATTAAAAAGGTCGATTATATCGGTTTCTATGAAGATGTTAACTGGCAAGGGGATGGCATCTATCGACAATGGCAATATCATATTCACATGGCAAAAATCAGGAACCACATTGGCGGCTCAAACACCCCCCCGTTTATTGTGAATTGGGATACTCATTGGCTTCCTGATCAGGATCAGGAAATGAAAATCATGGCACGTGTCGAGGCTAAAAATGGGTTGATGTACTTAACTGAAGCGGTAGAAGGATTGAAATTAACCAGGGATTATTCTGTGCATTTAATTAAACCTTTCCAACAACCATGTAATTGGGTAACAAGGGCCGGGGAATTCTCAGAATATTTCAACCTGCCTATCGAACCACAGGGCATTTCGCAGGCCAATCTTTATTGGAGGAGCTGGAGCCCATGCTATTCGGAAGGTATAAAATTAAATGATAAGGTAATTATTGAAAAGGAAAATTGGCCATGTTATGAATATTTTGAGCATATAAAAAAATTACAGGATATTTCCATTCTCAAAAAAGGGCAAAACACCCTCACAACCCTGAAGACTCCATTACACAACGGGCAAATGGTGCATGGCATGGAAGTGCAATGGCCAGGGATAATGATGAAAATTAAGTTTAAAAAGGAAAAAAAGATGCTGGATACAACTTTAATGGACTATGAAGGGAAGCCTCATTTTGTTATAAAAACGAGTAAGCTTACATACTATTTTGATATTGAAGGAGGAGGTTTTTCACGCATTATTGACGAATTTGGAAATGACTGGATTTCTTTTAAACGGAATCCCTGGAATCAATATCCTGCATCAGCAGGCTCTTCTTTTCGCGGATTGCCCAATTTGGTTTATAATGGGGATGATGCCGGCGCCGGTCATCCGGGGCATTATAAATGCAAATCATGGGTGGAAGGAAATAAAATTGTTACAGAAACTAAAAGTGGAAAATGGAAATGGAGCTGGGAATTTTTTGATGATCATGCTATCCTTGACATTATAACAACAGATCCGGAACAAACTTATTGGTTCTTATATGAAGGTACACCAGGTGGGAAATTCAAACCTGGGGATTATTATTATGGAACTGAGAATGATGGTCCATTTCAGGAACAGCACGACTTTTTTAATAGCGGAGCAATGTTTAACCAATTTCAATGGATGTATGCAGGCAATACGAATTCAAAAAATGTGTTCTACATGATTCAAATGCAAAAAGATGCACATAATGATCTGATTTCATATCTTGGGAACAGCGAGGAAGGTATTAAAAGCAAAAATGGCATGACAGTTTTTGGATTTGGTCGGGATAAGGAAACTAACCCACTTTTATCAAAACCTCAGAAGTTTGTAATTGGGTTTTATCCTGGAAGGATTACTGATGCATTTCTGCATAAAACATTTTCGGAATTCATTACAAATAAATTCTTTAAACCTTAGAAAATATAACTATGAAAAAATCAATGTGTTTTTTTAAAAAGCTTGACCTGTTTGCTTTTAACTTATGTATAATAATAGCTATTGCAGGTTGTCAGATGAATACAAAAAAAGAACTCGACTTTCAATCATACGTGATTGCAGATTCGGTAAAACTTTTATGGGCACATTGCCCTGTGGATATAACAGGTGATAAAATAACAGATTTAGTATTTATCCATGATAATGCTTCCGGTGGCTATCTGGGGTATTATGAAGGAAAAAAGGATACAGGTCTTTGGGTAAAGCATATAATAGCAGAAACACCGCCCGATGGGGGATTGTTTGCTTTAGGGGATTTGGAATGCGCTGATATTGATTTCGATGGTGATATAGATGTAGTTGCAGCAAAGCATCCTGGAGAGTGGGTGAAATCCAATGCCCCTGCATTGCTATATTGGTACGAAAACCCTGACTGGGAAGCACATCTTATTGGCGAGGCCCCGGGTTTTGTTAAAGATGTCAGTATAGTTGATTTTAATAAGGACAAAAAAATGGACATTGCTGTCATGACTTTTGATAATAATACCTTAAGCATTTTTCAACAAATGGAAGCTGACAATTGGGAAAAGGTGCAATATTATCAGGGCTATAAAAACCTGCACGAAGGTATGGGCATAGGGGATGTAAATGGCGATGGATGGATAGATATTGTTGCCGATGCCCATATTTTCTATAATCCGGGGCAGGATTTAAAAGCCGAATGGAAAGAAGAGAATCTGGACGAAAAATGGAACACGCAAACAGGAAATTGGTCCAGGAACGGGACAAAGATATTTCTCCGTGATTTAGACAAGGATGGTAAAGCAGAAATATTTATCAGCCATTCCGAACGATCTGGTTATCCATTATCATGGTATAAACAAAATGAAAATGCCGAATGGGAAGAAAACATAATATGCGATAGTATCCCTGCATGTCATACTTTACAGGTTTATGATTTTGATCTTGATGGCGATTATGATGTACTGGCAGGAATTAACAAAAACAGAGCTGTGGTTTTAGGTTTTACCAGCTTTGAAGTGACAATTTTCCTTAGTGAGGATAATTACAAGGTATGGACACCATTAGTTATTGAAGAAAATGGCATCTACAATGGCCAGGTTGCTGATTTTGACCAGGATGGGGATTATGATATTTTTCGCTACCCAACTCATGATGCCATTAAATACTTTCTCTTCAAGAATAGAACAATTGATTGATATGCCATTACAAATTGTAAATATTTATCTAAATTAAATTTTACGGCTATCAACATAACCTTGTAGCGCATTCTAAAATAGAAAACTATAAAAAGGGCTTTTATGATTTTATCGGTATTGACCTTTGCAATTTGATTTTGTACTGCTATTTATCATCCTCTATAAACTCAAAACCAATTAAGGTTGCCAGGTCCCTGAACTCCTCCCGGAAATCACCATAAAAAACCACCCTGTGTTGATTAAATATCTCCCAATTGATATTTTCAAGTAATGCTTTGGTATTGGTTTCAATAGCTATTTTTGACCTGCAATAAATATTATCAAAGTCCTCAATGAGACATCTACCCGAAACAGCCTGACCTGTGAAAACGCTTAATTTCTTATCATAAATGCTCATTCCTAATACGGTGACAGTTTCATTTGTAGGATATTTGACAGCTACACATCCTCCACATTGTTTTTCATATTGCTGAGGCAGGTCTCTGATAATATAAGGACACATCCTTTCATCTCCGTATGGGTCAAGGGGACCTTCACAGTGGCCAATGTAAGCAACGTGATTAAAATGATCTATTATATAGTCACCATTAAAACCCTTCCTCCCTGTAATATTAAAACCTAATTGTTGTGAGATTAGGCTATATATAAGGCATTCCGAAGGAGCAGCCAGGGAACCTTCAGTAGATAATTGCATTGACGCTAATCCCTGAGAAGGAATAGCACCTTTTTTGTATTGTGCAAATATGCCGTATCCCTCCGTGGTTACCGTTCCACAGTTATATTTATCCCTTAGTTCTTTCATAGCTAAATAAACCTCTGCTGATTTTACAATGTCCTCTTCAGTAACCTCATCCCATTTTACCTCCAGAGCTCCATCAATCCACATCTTAGCTACCTGTTTTGCTTTAAGCTCTTCATTCTTTTTTACCTCCTGGATTTTATTAAATAATTCCTCCTGAGGTATCGTTATAAGTTCTACTCCAAATAGTTTCTTTAAATTATCAACACAAACCTTTTCATAGACTTCAGTATCCCCGTATTTGGGTGTATATCCTCCCAGTGGAGGATCATCCGTAATAGACAAGATCCTCAGACCTTTCATTTTTGAGATAGCTTGAATCAACTTAATCTTCTTTGCTAAATCTTCAAATCTTGCAGATTGAGAAGCATCTTGTATCATCGCTATGTGAGCCGTCAGAATTTTCTTCCCTTTATAGCCTTGATAACTAAAACTTTCCTGCCACATTCCCCATAAAGGAAACACCGTTATTATAGGTAAGTCGGTTTTGATCAAAACATCTGTTAAAGTACCGCCAAATTGGTGTCCTCCTGATAAAGGACCAAAAATAACAATCCCATCTATGCCTTCTTTTGATAAATTATTTACTTTGTTAATAGCAACATCAGTCTCAATAGGATGTATATCTCCAACAAATTCTACTCCTTTGCACCTCTTTCTTAATTCATTTAATATTTCTTCATTCGTTACCAGTTTTTGCGCAGCCTCTTTGGCACTCCACCCTGCTCTTTCAATAATAGAAGAAGCCTCTTGCGCTATTCCGCTTCCACGGAACATTACAAATACTTTAGCTTTCTCTTTCCCAATTCCTTTGGTTTCCTTTGCGCTTGAGGTATTCTTAGTATTCTCATTTGCTTTAACTGACTCTGGCATAAATATATAAGCTGGAGTAACAATCATGATAATTAATAATAATTTTACATTTTTCTTAATAGTCATAATTTTGTATTTTAAATTTGTAAAAGTTAATAATTTATAAATATTCGGTGCATTTCTGTTTTTTTAAATTATTCAGAAAGATAACCGGAAATAATTTATCTTCCAAAAGTTCAGACCGGTAAAACATGAAAAGCCTTTTAGAATTTGAATGGTCTAAAGGATAATAACAAGCAGATATTTGGTAATTAATGTACTGGCAATAAAAAGCCGGTCATACACCATAGCCTCAATGGCCAATACACGACCAAAGCTACGGTGCATACCGGCCAAACGTTATGCTTAAGCTTAAAGCAACCAAATTGATATGCTTTTCATCTATTAAGTACAACATTCAAGACCAAACATCATGAGATTATTTTACAAATTGATCATCTTTATTACATTATTTGGATTTATAGGTTGTGAGAAACAGGAGATAAACAATCCTGAGGTTGAGACATATATCAATCAATTAAAATCCAATCAGTATGAATCCCCGGAATTACCGGCATTTCAATCTTCAGACATACCTGCATTACTGATTTATATAAATGATACTCTGGTGATTACAGATTTCCCTCATAATGGGATTTCATCACTATGGGCATCGGAATGCAAACTGGGCATGTTTGTTTTATGGACTATTGAATCAATTAGGGCAGTATCAATTAACAGTGAATATTTAATTGGCAGATTCCCATCACAGAATCCAATTCTAGCTTTAAGAAATGCCCCGGAACTTGATTTAGTCTATGACGAAAAATCTCATATTGATGCAGCTAAAGCATATTATGATTGGTGGCATTCAAATCCAATTTTCAAAAACAAAATGAATATTGATCCTTTGAGAAATACTGATTACAAATGGCATTAAGCCTGCTATGATAACAAAAGCCTAAACATACACGGCATTATAATACATAATACTATAGTGAAGTGATAAGTTTGAAAATAGAGGATCTTGATTTCAATATGAAAGTTAGCAACAAGCCAAGAAAACATTCATTAATTGACTAAATTGACATTTGACTAGAAAAAAGTTATCTTGATTTATGATTATTCAAGATGAAATATTGGGCGATAGAATTAACGGCGGTTCGTCAAGTATCGGCATTTCGCTCTTTTCACCGAAACACTTTCTGTCTTTGTTTAAGATAAGGTCAGACTGGGACAAGTTGTGCTTACATAAGGGACTTACACCCTCCGGACTTTTTTTTATTCAAAGAACTTCACTAAATTTACCATCCAAGTAATAAATCGATTATGGAAACAAGACAGGACTTAAAACTTGCAGTTGTCATTGATGCCGACAATGTTCCACATGGGAATGTGAAAGGTATGATGGAAGAAATTGCAAAATACGGTGTGCCAACATTTAAAAGGATTTATGGAGACTGGACAAAGCCTAATCTTGCAGGGTGGAAAAGTGTGCTTCTTGAAAACGCTATAACTCCAATTCAACAGTATGGTTACACTTCAGGGAAAAACTCAACGGATTCTGCATTAATAATAGATTCTATGGATATTTTATACACAGGCAAAGTAGATGGATTTTGCATTGTTTCAAGTGATAGTGATTTTACACGACTGGCTATTAGATTAAGGGAGTCAGGAATGAAAGTATTTGGTTTTGGGGAGAGGAAAACACCCAATCCATTTATAGTTGCGTGTGATAAGTTTGTGTATCTTGAAATATTGAAAAGTGCAAATTCATCTGAAATATCCCAAACACCTACGATATCAAAAGCCAAAGTTGTTAAGCAAGTGGCAATTACCAAAGTTGATTTAAAAACAATCTCATTAATATCATCAACCGTAAATGATATTGCTGATGAAGATGGATGGGCGTTTTTAGGGGATGTAGGAAATCTTTTAATAAAGAAAAAACCTGATTTTGACCCAAGAAATTTTGGATATGAAAAACTTACTCCATTTATTAAATCCCTTAAAGATAATTTTGATATAGACGAACGAATTACTGAAAGAGCGAATATTAAACTTGTATATATTAAGTCAAAATAATAACAGTGCACAATGAAAGTACTGGAAATCCAATGTTTTAATAAGGGTTTATACTGATACCACCTACCGGAAAAAAATGATCTCAACATTTATCTGCCTTCACTTTGGTGAAGTACCTTTTTTATACGATGGCTGCTTTTGTGGGACATGGCAGAGTCGAACTGCCGACCCCTTGCCTGTCAAGCAAGTACTCTAAACCAACTGAGCTAATGTCCCATCTATTACAAGCTGCCTCCTAATCAAAACCAACTCCGAAAAATTACTTTTGCAAATCTAGCTTTTCAAACCTTAGATTGCAATATTTTTTACTTCAGTATCTATTCCGATGCGATAGCGGAAATTTCAATAATAGCACCCAGTGGCAGGTTGACTACCTCTATGGCTTCCCTGGCAGGGTATTGCCTCTCAAAAAAACTGGCATAAACCTTATTCACAGCACTATAATCATTAATGTCAGTGAGAAAAATGGTGCATTTAACAATGTTTGAATAATCCATCCCGTTTTTCTTTAGAATGGTTCCGATATTTTTCATTACCTGTCCGGTAGCAGCTTTAATATCACCTTTTACAAGTTTGTTGGTTTCGGGATTTATGGGTATCTGACCTGAAATAAATAGTATCCCGGATTTTGTTTTAACCGATTGACTATAAGGAGCAACAGGTTTAGGTGTCTCCTGATCCTGTGCCTGAACTACAAAAAAACTAAAAAGTAATAAAAGTAAAACAGTAGATTTTTTCATAATTTAAGTTTTTAAATCAATTATAATGATTATTTAAATATCTAATAAAAAAACAAAATATCATTAATATTCTATAAATCCTAATATCGTTAGAAACATAAACCACATCCGCCAAGCGGTTTAAAACCGCTTGGCTGGTATATTGTAATATCCAAAACAGATCCCGATGGGCTACGCCATCGGGATTGTTCGACTACCTTTTTTACTACGCCTACGGCTTGTATAAACCGAAACTTATTAAAATCTTTTTGTTATGATAAAATACAAGACAGATCCTGATGGGCTGCGCTATCGGGATTGTTCGACTACTTTTTTTACTGCGCCTACGGCTTGTATAAACCGAAACTTATTAAAATCCTTTTGTTATGGTAAAATACAAGACAGATCCCGATTGGCTGCGCCATCGGGATTAGTTCGACTATTTTTTTTTTACTGCGCCTACGGCTTGTAAAAAAAGAGTCTCACGAAAAAAACCTCCGCCGGTATTCGACGGAGGTTTTGAGATTATTATAGAGTGTGTGTTTATTACATCATTCCACCCATTCCGCCCATTCCCGGAGCACCACCAGGCATAGCAGGTTCATCTTCCTTCTCATCAGCCAGAACACATTCTGTTGTAAGGAACATTCCTGCAATTGATGCTGCATTTTCAAGAGCAATACGTGTAACCTTAGTAGGATCAATTACACCTGATTTGTAAAGATTCTCATATTTACCGGTTTGAGCATTGAACCCAAAGTCTCCTTTCTCTTCTCTCACTTTTTGAACAACAATTGAACCTTCAACTCCGGCATTCTCAACGATTTGACGGATTGGTTCTTCAAGAGCACGTTTTATAATTGCAATTCCGGTATTTTGATCCTCGTTAGCGCCTTTAATTTTCTCAAGTACTTCAATAGCGCGCAAATATGCAACTCCTCCACC
>JAUWPX010000212.1 GCA_030611395.1 Bacteroidota bacterium
GCTTTTCTATTCGAAATGGGTGGAAATATACCTATATGGTATAAAAATAATGATGACCTTACAAGGAATGTAACAAGAGAATTCCAAATTACTGATGTTTATGAAAATTCTGTAGTCCATTCTTTTACCGGGGGTGCTGCAAACATAGTTCCATGGGAGGTAATTAATTACGAATCGGATTTGTTCTATACATATAATACAAATGATTCAGATTCAGCATTGTTCGAGGTAAAAAGTTACCTTATTACGGATGATTTTGATAAAAAAATAAATGACACTGTAGTTTATTACCAGAGATTCAATAATTATTTTGCATACGACGATGGATCTGCTGAATCGGGATGGGGTATTGGCGATGGTGAAGCAGCTTACCGGTTTAAAACTTACATCCCTGATTCGTTACGGGCTGTTCAGATCTATTTCAACCAGTCATTTAATAGTGGCAACAGAA
Source organism: Bacteroidota bacterium (assembly GCA_030611395.1). Taxonomy (GTDB): domain Bacteria; phylum Bacteroidota; class Bacteroidia; order Bacteroidales; family VadinHA17; genus JADFUQ01. Next base: position 452 of record JAUWPX010000212.1, read on the forward strand.
TAAGTTTCACCCTGAAAGTATGGGGAGATAATGAAGGAAAACCAGGCGAACTGCGTTACAGTCAACCCGGTGAAGTACCCATATTCAGTGATAGCCTGAACCAGTTCATTACTTATACGCTCGATACAACATTATATATCTCCGGGTTATTTTATATTGGCTGGGAACAAAATCTTAATACCTCACTAAATGTTGGTTTCGATTTTAATCGTGTAAGCAATAATAAATTATTTTATACTGATGTTGTTGATCAGCAAAAAATATGGGTCCAGTCAACAACCATTATACCCGGAGCTTTAATGATGCGTCCCGTGGTTGGTAAAACAATATTAGCATCCAATTCTATTGAAATACCTGTTAAGCCCTTAATAATCTATCCTAATCCTGCCAAAGAGTTTATAAATATTTCCGTACCGGGAGAAAACTGCTTTTCAGGATGTGGCATTTCAATCTTCAATATCTATGGGAAGCAGGTTTTCTCATCCGGAAATTTCAATAAAAGGATATCTGTTGAAAGATTTGATCCTGGTATATATTTTGTAAGAATCACTAACAATGGAATTCCTGTTGGATCAGCAAAATTCATTCGTATTCGCTAAACTTACCGGACAAAATAATGATAAAACCAAATAACATGGATGATCGTGATGAGATGTATGAACATTTCCATTATGAAGTTGATAAAGGTCAAAGTCAGATACGCATTGATAAATACCTGGTTAACAAACTTGAGAATATTTCCCGTAACAGGGTACAGAATGCTGCTGATGCAGGCAACATCCTTGTAAATGATAAACCCGTCAGGTCAAATTATAAAGTAAAACCTGCTGATACAGTAAGTATTGTTATGTCTTATCCTCCAAGGGAAATTGAAATTATTCCTGAAGATATCCCCCTTGATATAATATACGAGGACGACCAGCTTATTGTTTTGAACAAAAAAGCGGGAATGGTTGTTCATCCCGGTCATGGAAATTTCGAAGGGACACTGGTTAATGCACTCTATTATTATCTCAAAGACCTCCCACTTTTCCAGTCAGGCGAAATAAGAGCAGGGCTTGTACACAGACTTGACAAAGATACGAGTGGCCTGCTGGTTATTGCCAAAACTGATATGGCACACAATAAGCTGGCTAAACAATTCTTTAACAGGACAATTGGGCGAAAATACCTGGCAATAGTCTGGGGGGAGCCCAAACAGGCTGAAGGCACAATAACAGGACATATAGGCAGGAATCCAAAAGACAGGATTAAAATGTTTGTATTCCCTGATGGTTCACAAGGGAAACATGCTGTTACTCATTACAAAGTATTAGAAAACCTGGGATATATAAGTCTTGTTGAATGCAAACTTGAAACAGGGAGGACACATCAGATACGTGTACATTTCCAACATATAAAACATCCTCTTTTCAACGACAGGGACTATGGAGGCGATAGGATTCTCAGGGGAACAACTTTCACGAAATATAAACAATTTGCGCAAAATTGTTTCAAGATACTACCCCGCCAGGCATTACATGCAAAATCACTCGGGTTTATTCATCCTGCAACAGGTAAACCAATGGCATTCGACTCAAACCTCCCGGATGATATGGCAACGGTTATTGAAAAATGGAGGAAATATACAGGAAACAGACAGTAGAACGAGGCTCCAGCTTCGTTATTATATATTAATATTTTGTTCTTACCTTTAACAGATTAATTTTCAAACTTCATTATTTGCAATATATGAAAAAGAACATTGCAGTAATAGCCGGAGGAAATTCTTCAGAGTTTCCTGTATCAATCAGAAGTGCAGAGCAGATAGCCGGAGAACTTGACCCCGATAAATATGACGTTTACAAAATCACTATTAAAGGAACAAGCTGGATACTTGAAGACGAAAAGACCGGACAGAACCCGGTAAATAAAGATGACTTTTCCTGCAATACTCCGATGGGGAAACTAAAATTTGATTGTGCTCTTATTACAATCCATGGCACTCCGGGTGAAGATGGCAAATTGCAGGGATATTTTGAATCACTTAATATCCCATACACAACCTCAGGGATCCTATCTTCCTCTCTTACATTCAACAAAAAAGCAACTAAACTGTTCCTGAAATCATTTGGTATCCTTTCGCCCGCAGCAGCATACCTTCACAAAGGTGAACTTGTTAAAACAGAGACAATTATCAATAAGCTGGGATTTCCGGTTTTCGTTAAACCAAATCAAAGCGGCTCCAGTTTTGGTGTTACAAAAGCAGATAATGAAGCCACACTTGAAAAAGCAATAAACCACGCATTTGAAGAAGGTAATGAAATAATTATTGAAGAATATATTGAAGGTTCTGAAATAACCTGTGGTATGCTAAAAGCAGGAAGCAAGGAAATTATTTTCCCTTTATGTGAAATAGTAAGCAAGAACGAGTTTTTTGATTATGAAGCTAAATATACTCCATCAAAAGCTGAAGAGATAATACCTGCCCGTATTTCTGCCGATAAAACAAGAGAATGCCAGTCACTTGCTTCATATATTTATTCTGCCCTTGACTGCAGAGGAATTGTTAGAATAGATTATATTCTCTCAGACGATAAATTTTACTTCCTTGAAGCGAATACTATTCCGGGGATGAGTGCTGAAAGCATTGTCCCTAAAATGGCAAGGGAATATGGTATTAGTCTAAGAGAATTATACACACTGGTTATCGATGATGCTTTTACACGTTATCAATCATAAAAGGGAGCACATGAACAGACAAGATTACGATCTCCAAATGCGTCATCAACACGACTAACTGCCGGCCATAGTTTATTCTCAATAACCCATTTCAACGGGAAAGCGGCTTGTTCCCTTCCATATGAATGGTCCCAGTGATCTGACACAACAGCTTTCTGGGTATGAGGTGCATTTTTCAGGATATTGTCATTTATATCAGACGTTCCATTTTCAATCTCATTAATCTCCTTAAGAATATCCAGCATTGCTTCAATAAACCTGTTCAGTTCGCGATAAGATTCACTTTCGGTTGGTTCCATCATAAGTGTTCCATGAACCGGAAAAGACAATGTTGGAGCATGAAATCCGTAATCCATTAACCTCTTAGCTATATCTGATTCGGTAATACCGGATTTCTCTTTAAAATTGCGACATTCAATTATCATCTCATGAGCAACAAATCCATTCTTGCCCGTATATAAAATTTTATATTTCCCTTTAAGTGATGCTGCAACATAATTTGCATTTAGTATAGCTATTTTAGAAGACAATGTAAGACCTTCTCCTCCCATCATTTTGATATAACCAAACGATAT
>JAUWPX010000224.1 GCA_030611395.1 Bacteroidota bacterium
TCTACTTTACAGAAGGGTGGTAACGTTTTGTCTTGTTAGATGGTACTGTTTATAAACGGTGTTAAAACTATTGAGGGCAACTGTTGTCTTGATAAGCTTTTTGTTGATCAATTCACAGTTGTACAATTCAAATTTATTCGATAATGAATAACTCAATAACCGCCATTAAAATTCAATAATTTTTATTGGCAGGAATAACAGGGGTGAATAATTGAACATCGCATATGAGTGAAGTTACAGGCGTATTGAAATTTGGCAGGACAATATTGTCCTATAACTAAAATTTCATAAAATGTTTTATTTAGTGCCTGCAAGAAAACCTTTAATTAATTGATATACAGTAATATATTGTTGATAACTTGTTTAAATCTATCTGGTTTTCCCCTTGGTTATTTTGCTAAAAATACAGATATTCAGGGTGTTAAACAAATGAGATTCGAATATTTCAGGTAAAACATTAAACAAGGTTCAAATATGAGAAAAAGATTCGAGCAACAGATGATACTTGGCAGGTTACCCATAGGGGAAACCCCCATACCAACAAAAAAGAGAAGCGGTGCACTTCCTGGATTATGTGCAGCATTAAAAGAAATATTCACCAACCCAAAGTGGAACGAAAGAGTATTTGAAATATTGGAAGCAAAGATTACCAAGGGGAAGAAGCTTACCGGACGACCTGGCATGGATTTGTGGCAGATATTTGTTTTGTCGCAAGTGCGACTGTGTCAAAATATCAACTATGATGAGCTTCATGATTTGGCAAATCACCACACTATGATCCGCCAGATAATGGGTGTTGAGAGTGGCTTTGGTTATAAGAAGTACAAATTTGAATATCAGAACATTATCGATAATGTATCGCTTCTGGATGACGAGACTGTAAGGAAGTTAAACCAGGTTATTGTTGAGTTTGGTCATGAGGTATTTAAAAAAAAAGAGGCAGCAGCATTACGCTTAAAGACCGATAGTTTTGTTGTTGAAAGCAATGTACACTTTCCGACCGATTACAACCTTTTATGGGACAGTGCCCGCAAATGCCTTGACATGGTTGGCAAGTTCCTGAATAAGTATCCTGAAGTTCCAGGGTGGAGGAAAATACATAACTGGCACAACGAGATGAAAAACATGATGAGGGTCGTGGGTAAAACATCATCTTCCGGAGGCAAAGGAAAGGAACAACGGGTAAAACATGCAGTGCGCCGTTATCTTTCAAAAGCACGAACATTGCAGAACAAACTTGAACGATCAAAAGAAACATTTCCAGTAAGAGATATCACAGATATTTTAATCAGCCTTGAATTAGATCGGTTTATGGGTTTTCTGAATAAACACATTAACTTACTTGAGCGCAGGATACTAAAAGGAGAACATATCCCTCACAACGAGAAATTATTTTCAATTTTCGAGGAATATACCGAATGGATCACCAAAGGGAAATTACATCCAAATGTGGAACTTGGAAAAAAGCTGACCATTACCACGGACCAGTACAACCTGATAGTGGACTATCGGGTAATGGACCACCAATCCGATTCTGAGATTGTAAAACAATTAGTAGAGCGTATTACCGGTTTGTTCCCTGTGAAGAGTTGGAGCTTTGATAAAGGCTTCTGGCACAAGGATAATAAGAAATTGTTAGAAGAATATGTCGAGAAAGTAATTATGCCCAAAAAAGGAAAATGCAACAAGCTGGAACATGCCGAAGAAAGTCAACGGCAATTTAAACTGTTGAGAAATAAACATAGTGCAGTAGAATCGAATATCAATGAATTGGAATGCAGGGGATTGGACCGATGTCCTGATCGTGGGTATCCGAATTTCAAGCGATATATTGGATTGGCTGTCGGTGCATATAACTTACGGCGTATTGGTCAAAAGATGATTGTAGCTAAACGACAATCCGTGCAATCAACTGACAGAGAGCGTAAAGCGGCAGCTTAACCACTGCCAGGAACATATAAAATGATTTATTTTACAAAGGATCGGTATGCCTGAAAAGTTAAAATTATGAGTATATTTAACAGTTCAGCCATGACAATAATATAATCCGTGGTGAAATACCAAATGTAGTTCGGTTTTACAATATTCAACCTTGATTAATGAATATAAATTGATGAAAAATCTAAAAATAGGTAGTTTTCTTTCAGGCACTAAATAACAAAACCATTTGTAACATAAACCTTATTATAATGAAAACTATAAAATCTATAATCCCAGCCCTCTTAATTTTACTTCTTGGCTATTCCTGCGAGAAAACCAATGTTGAAGAACCCGGACCAAAAGAAATTAATCTAACTGAAAAAGGGAAAATACTGGTTGAAGCTGATAACCTGTTTGGAATAAACCTGTTTAAAGAAGTTTTAGAGGCTGCAGAACCTGAGGAAAACGTAATGATCTCTCCCTTAAGCGTTTCCCTTGCTCTTGCCATGACCTATAATGGAGCCGACGGGGATACAAAAGAAGCAATGGAGAAAACCCTTGAGTTAAGCGGGTTTACTGTTGATGAGATCAATGAAAATTATAAACTGCTGATCGATGCCCTGGCAAGTGTCGATCCGAAAGTTTTGATGAGCATTGCCAACTCCATCTGGTACAAACAAACCTTTGAAGTAGAACAAGAATTCATAAACGTTAATCAAAACTATTTTTATGCTGAGGTCGCACCCCTGGATTTTAATGATCCTGATGCCGTTACTACTATTAACAACTGGGTTGCCGGTAAGACCAAAAATAAGATCACGGAGATCCTTGATTACATACCTGCCGATGCAGTTATGTATCTCATTAATGCAATATATTTCAAAGGAATATGGAAATATGAGTTTGATGAATCCGATACCGAAGAAAAGCCCTTCTATTTAAGCGATGGCAATACAAAGGATGTTCCCATGATGGTTCAGGAAGGATCATTCAATTATTTATCAAACGATATTTTACAGGCAGTGGAAATGCCATATGGCGCCGGTAATTACAGCATGATAATTCTGCTTCCTCAAAGTAATAAAACCGCGGATGATATTATTGACCGGTTAAGCAATGAAAACTGGAACAGGTGGTTAAGCGAGTTTTACGAAGCAGAGAAAGTACAGATCCATTTACCAAAATTCAGGTTTGAGTATAAAAACCTGCTTAATGATGAACTGAAAAATATGGATATGGAAATTGCTTTTGACCCGTCAAATGCTGATTTTTCAAAAATAAATTCAAACGGAGGATTGTATATTTCCAGGGTTATACATAAATCATTCATAGAAGTGAACGAGGAAGGGACAGAAGCCGCAGCAGTTACGCTTGTTGAAATGTTTAGGAGTGGAGGAGGAGAAACATTTATTGTAAACAAACCTTTTATTTTCGTAATAAAGGAGAAATATACCAATTCCATAATCTTTATGGGCAAAGTAATGGAACCTGAATATGAGGATTGATTACAGGCTATAGCTTGCCATAGCAAAACGAAGATCGCTGTAGGTGAATTCGTTTCCGAGATATTTTTTTTTTGGTCCAAGATTTTTTGTTTCCAGTTTTTGCGATGCTTCAATAACCCGCTTTACTTTACTTTTATCAACAAAATTTGAAACATCAATAAGTCCTTTTGCCACATAATGGGCTAAATGTGCTTC
>JAUWPX010000201.1 GCA_030611395.1 Bacteroidota bacterium
GAAACAGGATGAAGCATCCTTCTTCAAAATACGGGATATTAAAACCGTTTTGTCACTTAAAGCCGAAACTCATAATTTTCCTACAACAGTTGAGCCTGTCAACGGTGCATCTACCGGGACCGGTGGAGAAATACGGGACAGGATAGGGGGCGGGAAAGCTGCAATACCTCTGGCAGGAACAGCCGTGTATATGACTGCCTATCCGCGTCTTGATAAAAACCGGGAGTGGGAGAAAAAATTCACCGAAAGAAAATGGTTGTACCAGACTCCGGAACAAATTCTAATCAAAGCATCCAATGGGGCAAGCGATTTTGGTAATAAATTCGGCCAGCCTTTAATTTGTGGCAGCTTGTTAACATTTGAACATCAGGAGGATGGGAGAAAATGGGGATATGATAAGGTGGTAATGCTTGCAGGGGGAGTTGGTTTTGGTAATATTAATGACAGTGTAAAAGATGTTCCTGAAAAAGGAGATCTGATAATACTTCTTGGTGGTGATAAGTATAGAATTGGGATGGGAGGGGGAGCTGTGTCATCTGTCTCTACTGGTGAATATGACCATGCAATTGAACTGAATGCTGTGCAAAGGGCTAATCCCGAGATGCAGAAGAGAGTGTTTAATGCAATAAGAGCGCTTGCAGAATCTTCAGTCAATACTATTGTTTCAATACATGACCATGGTGCCGGTGGGCATCTTAACTGCTTATCAGAATTGGTAGAGAAAACAGGGGGAGTTATTCATATTAATAAACTTCCTGTGGGTGATCCGACTTTGTCAGCAAAAGAGATAGTTGGCAATGAGTCGCAGGAAAGAATGGGCCTTATCGTGAAGAAAAAGGATGTAAATCAGCTAAGAAAAATTGCAGAACGTGAAAGGGCTCCTTTTTATGTTATCGGGGAAGTGACGGGTGATCACCGCTTTACTTTCGTGGATCCGGTAAATAAAAAAAGACCTATCGATCTTGAACTGACAGATATGTTTGGAAAACCTCCGAAAACAGTTTTGGATGATAAAACGGTATCAATTGAGTTTGATAAGCTTTCATATGACCCGGAGATGATTGGGGAATATCTAGAAAAGGTGTTGCAGATTGAAGCTGTTGCCTGCAAAGACTGGCTTACAAATAAAGTTGACAGGTCGGTTACCGGAAAAGTTGCAAAACAGCAATGTGCAGGATTGTTGCAATTGCCTTTGAATAATTTGGGAGTGGCTGCGATCGATTACAGGGGGAAAAAGGGGGTCGCTACTTCAATCGGACATGCACCTGTGGCTGGTATGATCGATCCTGCTGCCGGGTCGGTACTTTCTATAGCCGAATCATTAACCAATTTGATATGGGCGCCTCTGGAGGACAAAATAAAAAGTGTTTCATTGTCGGCAAACTGGATGTGGCCAAGCAAAAATCCAGGCGAGGATGCAAGATTATACAAGGCTGTTGAGGCAGCCAGTGATTTTGCCGTTTCACTCGGTATCAATATTCCTACAGGTAAAGATTCCCTGTCAATGACACAGAAGTATAAAGACGATGTTGTCTATGCACCCGGTACCGTGATTATATCTGCTTCAGGAGATGTGAAAGATATTGGTAGAGTTGTTGAACCTGTTATTGTAAATGACACTAAAACATCTCTTCTCTATATCGATCTCTCGAAAGACAGAAAAAAGCCCGGTGGCAGCAGTTTTGCCCAGGTGATCAATAAAATAGGTGATGAGGTTCCGGTAGTAAAGGATCCTGGTTATTTCAAAAGAGCTTTTAATATTATTCAAGACCTGATTATGGATGATCTGATTCTTGCGGGTCATGATATTTCATCTGGTGGATTGATTACAACCCTGCTGGAGATGACATTTGCTAATACGCGGGGTGGGATACATGCCGATCTGTCAGAAATTGGAGAAAAGGATCCTGTAAAGTTGCTTTTTAGTGAAAACCCCGGAATTGTTATACAGGTGAAAGAGGTGGCGAAGGTGAAAGAGATACTGGGTAATAAGGAAATCACTTATCATATAATCGGGTCTCCGGCTTCAGAAAGGAAATTAACCATATTGAATGGGGCAAATACATATAATTTTGATATTGATAAGCTAAGGGATACATGGTTCAGGACTTCTTACATCCTGGATAAAAAGCAGACAATAGGCGATTCGGCTCTGAAACGGTTTAATAATTACAAGAAAAATGAGCTTTCATATAATTTTAAAGAGTTTACAGGGAGGTTTGAAACTTATGGTATCAATCCAAATCGCAGAAAAGAGACGGGTGTAAAAACTGCTATAATAAGAGAGAAGGGAGTTAATGGTGACAGGGAAATGGCATATGCAATGTATCTGGCTGGTATGGATGTTAAAGATATCCATATGACAGACCTGGTATCAGGCAGAGAGAGCCTTGAAGATGTAAATATGATAGTTTTTGTTGGCGGGTTTTCAAATTCCGATGTCCTTGGATCTGCGAAAGGATGGGCAGGAGCATTCAGGTATAACGAAAAGGCGAAAAGAGCACTTGAAAATTTTTACAAGAGGGATGATACACTTAGTCTGGGTATTTGTAACGGTTGCCAGTTAATGGTTGAACTTGATCTTGTTTATCCCGGTTTTGAAAAATTCAATAAGATGTTATTTAATGGATCCGGCAAATTTGAATCAGCGTTTCTGAATGTGGATATTCAGGAGAATCATTCAGTTATGCTCGAATCCCTTGAAGGATACCGGCTTGGTGTTTGGGTAGCTCACGGTGAAGGTAAGTTTTCCATGCCTGAAGATGAAAAGAGTTATCATATTCCTGTAAAATTTACTAAGCAGGAATACCCTGGTAATCCTAATGGTTCGGATTATGCAGTAGCAGCAATATGTTCTGACGATGGCAGACATCCGGCTATGATGCCGCATCTTGAAAGGGCTTTCCTGCCATGGCAATGCGCACATTATCCCGCAGGTCGTAAAGATGACCAGGTTACACCATGGATTGAAGCTTTTGTTAACGCAAGGAATTGGATAACTTTATAACTTCGCATAATGAGGAAATTTATTCTTTTTTCAGTTTTCATACTTTTTTTTATGAATCAAGTAACTGCTCAGAATATGGTAATTATTGCTCACAGGGGAGCCTCGTTTGAAGCTCCGGAAAACACTCTTGCATCTGTTACCCTTGGATGGGAACAAGATGCAGATGCTGTGGAGATTGATGTATATCTTTCAAAGGATAACAAAATAATGGTTATTCATGATAAAGACACAAAACGGGCTGCCGGAGAAAAGCTTGTGGTGCAGGAATCTATGGCTGCTGATTTGAGGAAACTGGATGTTGGTTCCTTTAAAAGTTCTGATTACAAAGGGGAGAAGATACCATTCTTAAACGAAGTTATAGAGACCATACCGGAAGGGAAAAAATTAATTGTTGAGGTGAAGTGTGGAACTGAGATCCTGCCATTCCTGAAAGAGAGCTTCATAAAATCGGGAAAAATTGAGCAGCTTGTAATTATCAGTTTCGATTTCGATGTAGTTGCCGGGGCAAAAAAGATTATGCCCGAAGTACCTGTTTACTGGCTCCATTTCAATCTGGCGGGCGAATACAGTACAAAATGGATAGAAAAGGCAAGGGAAGCTGATCTGGATGGACTGAATTTCCGGTACAAAGGAATTTCGGAAGGGTTTATTAAAAGTGTTCATGATGCCAATATGGAAATTTATGCATGGACAGTTGATGATCCGGAAGAAGCCGCGAAACTATTGAAGCTTGGTATTGACGGGATAACCACAAACCGTCCCGGCTGGATGAAAAAGGAACTTGACAAAATATCTGACAAGTAGATCAGAAATCCAGTGTGAGTTGCAAAGCAGGTGCCTGGTCTTCATCTTCCAGGTTTGAGACAGTTAATCCCAGGAGTCTTACTTTTTTTTCGGAAATATCTATTT